>JAEZJB010000345.1 GCA_023415845.1 Chloroflexota bacterium
CGGCGGTCATGGGTCCCCGCAGCAAAGGAATCTCGTCATACCGGGTGTGAATGCCCGGAGAAGGCAGTGGTATGGCACGTGCGCAGGGACTCGGGAGCCGAGTCAACGATGACAATGCGAAGTGGTGGGTGCTGGCAGCCGCCTGCATCGCGCTCTTCATGGCCATTCTCGACAATCTGGTCGTCAACGTGGCGTTGCCCACGATTTCGGAGGACTTCTCGCCGACACCAACCCAGATCCAGTGGATCGTGTCGGCCTACACGCTCGTTTTCGCCTCGCTCCAGATTACCGCTGGCGGGTTGGGTGACCGGTTCGGGCGAAAGCGGTTCTTCCTGGCCGGTGTCACCATCTTCACCATCACCTCGGGCCTGGCCGCGCTCGTCCAGAACACCGAATGGCTGATCGTGGCGCGTGCCGCCCAGGGCTTCGGTGCCGCGTTCATCATGCCGCTCTCGCTGTCGCTGATTTCGGCCGCGTTCCCGCCGGAACAACGCGGACGGGCGCTGGGCATCTGGTCGGCAGTCTCGGTGTCGGGTCTCGCATTCGGCCCGATTGTCGGCGGCGTGATCGTCGAGTACTTCGCCTGGCAGTGGATCTTCCTCATCAACGTGCCGATTGGCATTGCCGCGTTCCTCGTCACTTCGGCCGTTGTTCGCGAATCTCGCGATGAATCGGGCCGGGTTGCGACGGACATTCCCGGCACCATCGTGGTGACTGGCGCGATCGCCAGCCTGACGTGGTCCCTGATTGAAGCAGGAGAGCGCGGTTGGGGAGACACCATGATCGTCGGCGGGTTTGTGCTGTCGGCCATCCTCTTCGCGACGTTCATCCTGATCGAGCAGCGCACTGCCCAGCCAATGGTGCCGCTCGAATTCTTCAAGTCGAGCACCTTTACCGGTGCCAACATCGATTCGTTTGCCGTGTCGTTCTTCATCTCGGGTATCGCGTTCTCGATGACGATGTACTGGCAGCACGTCCATGGGTACTCGGCGGTCAAGACTGGCCTGACCATGCTGCCCATGGTGATCACCATGATGGCGTTCTCCCCAATTTCCGGATTGCTGATCAACCGGATTGGGACGAGTCGCCTCATCACGGTTGGCATGCTGATCACCGGCGCCGCCGCGTTCCTCTACCTGCGAACAAGTCGCGATGCCGCATTCATCGACGTGGTGCCGGCCATGATCGTGATGGGGTTCGGGATGGCGCTGATCTTCGCCCCGATGACGACGGCGGTGTTGAACAGTGTCCCGTCTGACCGGAGCGGAATCGCCTCGGCGGTCAATGGTGCGGTCCGCGAGACCGGGTTTGCCTTCGGAGTCGCGCTCCTCGGCACGATCATGAACCGCACCTACCAGGCCCGGTTCGACGCTTCGTCGGAAGTGAGTGCGCTTCGCGATCCGGCCAATCCTGCCGCCGCGGCGGTGCAGCCTGTGCTCGACGTGATCGGTCAGGGAATCAACTTTGCTGGGCAGGTTGTGCAGAATCCCGACCTGTTCCCCGGGTTGCCGGGAGAGATTGCGGACACTATCGCCCGCGTAAGTTCAGACGCATTCGTGGCGGGGATGCACCGGTCGTTCATGATCACCGGCGTGGCGATCGTCGCCATCGGACTGCTCTCCTACGTGCTGATCAAGGATTCAGTCGTGGCGCAGGCAGAGGATGAGGTTCCGGAAGCGGAAGCACGACCGATCATCGACGTCGAAGAACTGGCTCCTGGTCCGGAGGTTGCCTGACCAGGCAGCGCCGGAGCGGAAGTGATCAGGACTTCGACGCATCGATCATGCTGGCAGTGGCCCAGAAGTGTTGAAGCTTCGGCTTGAGTCGCGGGAACTCATCAATCCCGATCTCGGGGGCGGCGTCGATCAATCGTTCGGCGCTGCCCCTGGCTGCGGCCAGCAGCCGGGTGTCCAGTCCTTCGTTCAGCCAGCCAAGCTCTGGCAGTCCGCTCTGCCGCGTACCCATGAAGTCGCCCGGTCCCCGAATCTCCAGGTCCTTTTCCGCCAAGATGAAGCCGTCATCGGTCGCTTCCATCGTCCGCAGACGCTCTTCGCCGTCGGCAGTCACCTGGTCGGCGAGCAACAGGCAGTAACTCTTCGCCCCACCTCGCCCAACTCGTCCCCGGAACTGGTGGAGCTGGGCGAGCCCAAATCGTTCGGCTCCCTCGATCATCATGACGGTTGCATTCGGGATGTCGATGCCCACCTCAATGACAGACGTTGAGACCAGGATGTCGAACTCATGGTCGCGGAATGCCGCCATGACGGCATCCTTCTTTTTCGACGCCATCTTGCCGTGGACTACGTCCACTCGCAGGTCGGGGAACACTTCTTCCTGCAGGCGTCGCGCCTCCTCAACGGCTGCCTTCGCATCGAGATTGTCCGATTCTTCCACGAGTGGACAGATCACGAAGACCTGGTGGCCTTTGCCGATCTCCTCCCGCACCAACCTTTCAGCGTCCCGGCGCTGGGCATCCCGATAGATGCGGGTCTCGATCGGGATGCGACCGGCGGGCCGCTCGTTCATCACCGAGACATCGAGGTCGCCCGAGAGGACGAGGTTGAGGGTTCGTGGAATGGGAGTTGCCGTCATCGATAGCACGTGTGGCTGAAATCCGCGGCCCTTCTCGACGAGGGTTGCGCGTTGTCTCACGCCAAACCGGTGCTGTTCATCCAGGATCACCAGGGCCAGGTTGGCGAAATGAACCGAATCCTGCACCAGCGCGTGCGTGCCAACCAGGACGTCGATTTCCCCGGCCTGCAAAGCGGCATCGATCTCCCGCCGAGCTTTGACCTTGGTCGAGCCCGTGAGTAGCGCCACTCTCGGTTGTTCGGCTTCCGGCAACCGAGCGTAGAGCCGCTGGAGGCTGGTCAGATGCTGTTCGGCCAGCAACTCGGTTGGCGCCATCAGGGCGGTCTGGAACCCTGATCGTTTCGCCGCCAACGCTGCCGTCGCCGCCACTGCGGTCTTGCCGGAACCGACGTCACCCTGCAGGAGCCGGGTCATCGGGACGGGGCGCGTGACATCGGTCACGATATCCGCGATCGCGCGGCGCTGGGCATTCGTCAGCGTGAACGGCAAACCAGAATCGATAAACTCGTCGAGCGCAACGTGGTCGATGGCAAATGCCTGGGCCACGCCCGTCTGCACCTGCTGCTTGCGATGCACCAGCCCGAGTTGGAGAAGGAAAAGATTCTCGAACTGCAGGCGCCGCTTGGCCGCTGCGACCTGGTCGAAGTCGTCGGGGTAGTGGAGGAATTCGTAGGCTTCCTGGGTGGAGACGAGCGGAAGATTGGTCGGTAGAAACCGCTGGGCGTCGGCCAGCCAGTCCACCAGTGTCGTGCGGGTCGCATCCAGGGCACTGCGGGTGATGCTGCGCAGCGTCTTCTGGTGCAACCCCTTGGTCAGGGGGTAGACAGGGGCGATGCGGTTCGTCGTCAGGCTGCGCTGACCAACCCGCTCCCATTCGGGCGAGGCGATCTCCGGACCACCATCGAAACCACGCTGGATGACGCCGCTGACATAAATCTCGTCGGATTCCACCAGTTGTTTGGAAATCCAGGTGTTGAAGAACACCAGGCGGAGAATCCCGGTTCCATCCGAGACTCGTATGGTCGTGAATGGTTTGGCTCGTCCGGGCTGCGTCCGGATCTCGATCACCTTCCCTCGGACCGTGACTTCGCCCTCGGGATTGAGCAGGCTCCCAATACTCACAAGATTCGAGTAATCGACATAACGGCGGGGGGCGATGCGGAGGATTTCCTCGACGGAGACCGTGTGCTGGCCACTTGTACCGTGAACGAGCTGTTCAAGTTGTTGCGCCACCTTTGGCCCGACGCTGGGGAGATTCGTGGCGGCGGCGTCGGCAGGCAGGGGACGAGTCACTGCCGGGCGCCTTTCCGCTTTTGGCGCCGCTGGACGGCCAGCCCGGCGCTCGCCGAGTGCGGCGTTGAGCTTGCCGGTTTCGACGCGGTCGGAGCCACTGCCCAGGAGAGGTTGGAGCGATTTCAGCCGCTTCGCCAGTTGTTCGACCTGCGGTCGCCGCAACCGATCTTCCCCCGGCAGCGCGCGGACGGCAGCGATGATGGAGGCGAGCTCCTCAGCTGCCACGTTGGTACCAGCGGCGGTTACCGCGAGTTCGTGCAGCAGTTCGTTGGCTTGCTCGCGATTGGCGTAGTCGTTGCTGCCACCCCGCCAGATTTCCCGGAATGTCACCAGCACGCGCTCGAAGAGGGCGTCGCGGGTCATCGCCATTGTCGCCCTCCAGTGGCTGCAATATGCGAACACCTGTACGGATTCAGTGTAGCGATTGCGGTGATACCGGGACAAATCCCGCTACTGGTCAGGCGAGCAGTGCTCAGAGCCTCGATGCTGGTGAGAATCCACGGCCCTCGACCCGGAGACGGTCGCATCAGGGATAGAGAGCGAACACCGCCACGGCGCCGGGTCCGGCGTAGGTCGTGATGATCGCTCCAGCCTGATCCACTCCCACGGTCGCTGAGGGAAACCGCTCCCGAAGTGTGGACGCCATGCGCTCCGCATCGGGCAGGTTGTCGCTGTGCAGCACCATGATGTCGGTAGGTGTCGGCTCGACCAGTTCCACCAGCCGGGCGATAGCCTTCTTCCAGGTCCGAACCCGCTCGACTGGCTCGACGATACCGTCGCGGAACGCAATGATTGGCTTGATCGCCAGGGCGGATCCAAAGAGATGCTGTGCCCGGCCGATGCGTCCACCCTTGTAGACGTAGTCAAGTGTTTGCAATACGGCGAACAGGCTCGTGTGCGTGATGGCATGCTCGGCCGCCGCCACCACGTCGGGGGCGCTTGCGCCTGCCTGGGCAGCGCGTGCCGCTGCGACCGCGACCCAGCCCAACTCCATCGACGTTGACCGCGAATCGATGACCGTGACGCGATCGCTATCAACTTCCTGGGCTGCAAGTCGTGCGGAGTTGAACGTGCCGCTCAATTCGGAGGAAAGGGTGACGCAGACCACATCGAACCCTTCGTCGATCGCGTGCTGGAAGGCAGCGGCGAACGTCGGCACCGATGGCTGTGAGGTCTTGGGCAGGCTCGACGACGACTTGAGACGAGTCAGGAACTCCATGGGGCTGATGTCCACGCCATCCCCAAACGACTCGGTGCCGAAGCTGACCGTTAGCGGCACGACCTCGATGCCAAGCTGGTCTCGGAATGAAGCGGGCAGGTCGGATGTGGAGTCAGTGATGACCTTTACGGGTCGGAAATCAGGCATCGGAAGCTACTCGCAGGGTAATGCCAAGCATGCCGGGACCGACATGGGCTGAGATGACTGGACCGGTTTGCATGGCGGGGACCTGGGCCAGTCCAGTCGCCTTGGCCACCCTGTTTGCCAGCGCGAGCGCGTCCTGCGGTTCGGACGTGTAAAGCACATACGCGTGGTCCAGGGGACCGGCGTCGCTGGCGAACTGCTCGAGCGCGGCGACCGCCCGCACGCGCGTGCGGGTCCGTTCGAAGGGGACGATCTGGCCCTCCTCCACGCGCAGCAGTGGTCGGAGCTGCAACATGGTCCCCAGCAACTGGGCGGCCTTACCGATCCGTCCACCCCTCCGCAGGTGCTCAAGACCATCGACAAAGAACACGGTCTGGTAGCTCGGTGCTTCGGCGGCAATGGTGGCAAGCATCTCATCGACCGATTCGTCGGCGGCAGCCATTCCCGCGAGTCGTATCGCCTGCGCGCCGAGCGCCAGCGAGACCGTCAACGAGTCGATTACCGTCACCGGAATGTCCTGCTTTACCGCTTCGGCGGCGAGAACCGCCGACTGGTGGGTCCCGCTGAGCCGCGACGAGATGGTGATGCAGACGATCGCGTCATGCGTCGGGATCAACGAGCGAAACACGGCTTCAAATGTGCCAACCGACGGCTGCGAGGTGGTTGGCAAAACCGTGCTCGTCTCCATCTTCGCCATGAACTGTGCGGGATTCAGGTCGATGCCGTCCTGAAATTGCTCTCCACCAAAGAGCACGTTCAGCGGCACCACGGTAATGCCATACCGAGCGGCCTGATCGGAAGTTAAGTCGGACGTGCTGTCGGTCACGATCGCAATGCGCGCGGACATGGTCACCCTCGTGAATGCAGTGGGTTTGTCACTCGATACCGATGACATAGAGGTAGTGGGGCTGACCGCCAACCTGGGAGTCGATTTCGGCTTCCGGGAAGAGCTCGGCCAGACTTGCGAGCAGGAGGTCAGTTTCGCCATCCCTCGCGTCGGCTCCAGCGAAGACGGTGACGAGCTCGACATCGTCGAGGTCGGCGAAACTTACTGCCTCGGTGAGTGCCTGCACGGTATCGCTGGCGGATGCCTTCAACACATCGTCCACCAGGGCGATGACTTCTCCAGCCGAGATGGAGAGTCCGTCGATCTCGACGTCGCGCACGGCGCGCGTAAGTTCAACTGTGGTCACGGCCGATCGGGCCGATGTCATGCGCTCAATGTTTTCGTCCAATGTCTGGCTGGCATTGAACGCGGAAAGCGCCGCGAGCGCCTCGGGAACGGAGATCGTCGGCACGACCCGGATGTTGCGATCGGTCAGGCCCTGCAACTGGTTGGCGGCCATGATGATGTTCTTGTTGTTGGGCAGCACGATGACGTCGTGTGCCGGTGCGTCATTAACGGCGCGCAGCAGGTCTTCAGTGCTGGGATTCATCGTCTGTCCGCCGCTGACGATGGATGCGGCGCCCATCGCCTGGAGGGCCTCAGCGAGGCCCTCACCGGCAGCCACGGCCACGATGGCGATCGAGCCGATTGGCGGTGGCGCAGCCGGAAGCTCGGGCATGGCGCCGGTGGTCACCGATGACGTCCGCTGCTCCGCAAGTGATTCCGTCTGGAGCGTCATGTTGTCGATCTTGATCTGGTCCAGATCGCCCAGCGTCAACGCATAATCGAGCACCTTGCCTGGCGCTTCGGTATGGATATGCACTTTGACCAGGGTGTCGTCGCCCACGATCACGGCGCTTTCCCCCATGGCCGCGATCGTCTCGCGGGCGGCAGGAAAATCGATTCCCTGACCGACCACCAGGAAGTTGGTGCAATAGCCGAACGCATCCTCGCCATGGAGGTCGGCAAGCTGATCGAGGAAGGCCATGTTGGCCCCGACGGCCTCGGCCGCAACCGGCGGCGTCACGTCTATCCCTTCACCGCGATTGAAGGCGAGCATCCCTTCGAGGATGATCACGATTCCCCGCCCTCCGGCGTCGACCACTCCAGCCTGCTTGAGGATGGGCAGGAGATCGGGTGTGGTGGCGAGCGCGTCGTTGGCTCCGTCGATGGCAGCGGCCAGCACGGTGTCCAGCGCGGCACTTCGCCTGGCGGCGGCGTCGGCGGCCTCGGCCGCGCCCCGAATCACCGTCAACATGGTGCCTTCGACTGGCCGCATGACCGCCTTATAGGCCATGTCCCGCGCGCCGGCGATGGCAGCGGCCAGATCGCGGCCATCTATCTCGTCACGGTCGGCGATGGCATCGGCGAAACCCCGGAAAATCTGCGAGAGAATCACACCGGAATTGCCACGTGCCCCCAACAGGGCTCCACGAGTTACCAGCCTGGCGACGGTGGCGACGGGCGCCGCGCCCTCCGGCAGGTCGCTGGTGGCCGAGTGCATGGTCATGGCCATATTGGTGCCGGTGTCGCCGTCGGGCACCGGGAACACGTTGAGCGCGTTGACTTCGTCGCGATGGGCGTCGAGCCGCAGTGCAGCGTGACGAAACGCGTCAGCGAGTTGCTGACCATGCCAGATCTGCTTTGGCGCACTGGTCACAGAGCGCTCCCGCCAGGGTCGCTGACATGCAGCCCGTCGATCGTCACGTTGATTTGCTCCACCTGTAGCCCAAGAACCTGTTCTACCTGAAACTTGACGGTTTGCATGACGTTGGTCGCCACCTGGAAGATGGGGGTGCCGTACTCGACGACCAAAGAAAGCTCGATCGATACACGATCGTCATTGACCGATATATCTATGCCGCGCGCAGTGCTGTTGAAACCCAGGCGCTTGCCAACTGCCGACCCGAATCCGCGCGGAGCCATATCCACCACGCCGTAACAGGAGAGCACGGCCTGGTGGATGACCGAAATGATGGCGGCATCGGCGACTTCTACCGTGCCTTCGGGTGGTGGCTGCAACGAATCGGTCATGTACGCTCCGCGAATGGTGTGCTCACCGCGTCCGGGGTGGTGCCTGACGCTCCTGGCGAGGACCCGGGATCAGCGCGATGACCTGAGTCAGGTGTGCGAATGGTACCGCGTATCGCTTTCGCAGGTGACCTCAATGTCACCTGCCGTCAGGAACCACTACCCGGAATCCGATGTTGCCGGTTGAGCTATCCGGGGTGTTGGCACTCCTGCTGTCCACTCGGTAGCGATTGCAGTACGACCGATGACAGAGATAGGAGCCTCCGCGCATCACCCTCGCCGTGCCGGTTGCTGGCCCCGCTGGCGCATGGGCGGGTGAGGTGCGGTAATAGGTAGGATCGAACCAGTCGGCGCACCATTCCCAGACGTTGCCGGTCATGTTGTAGAGGCCCCAGGGATTGGGGACGAAGCTCGTGACCGGGGCCGTGGCGCTGTACCCGTCGGCACCACTGTTGTGCATGGGGAATTTGCCCTGCCAGACGTTCATTCGATGCTTGCCAGCCGGTGTAAGTTCGTGGCCCCACCAGAAGGGACTCTGCGACCTGCCGGCGCGGGCGGCATATTCCCATTCCGCCTCCGTCGGCAGCCTCGTTCCCGACCACGTACAAAACGCCAGGGCATCGTTCCACGAAACGTGAACCACCGGGTGATCGGATCGAGCCTCGACGCTCGACGCGGGACCTTCAGGATG
This sequence comes from Chloroflexota bacterium, assembly GCA_023415845.1. Classification (GTDB taxonomy): domain Bacteria; phylum Chloroflexota; class Chloroflexia; order Thermomicrobiales; family UBA6265; genus JACCYX01. The sequence continues at coordinate 8,857 of JAEZJB010000345.1, forward strand.
GGACCAACTCGCGCCATACACCTGTCGCCACCAGGGAGCAGCCGCGACGCCAGAGGTAGGTGCGAAGGTGTCAGGCAAGAGCCCGGCAAAGACGAATGACCACCCAAATCGCTCGGCTTCTGTCACGTAGCCAGTCGCCGCAATGAAGCTGGCGAACTGGGCGTTCGTCACGG
>JAEZJB010000391.1 GCA_023415845.1 Chloroflexota bacterium
GCGATGGCCGGCGCAGCCAGCGGCAACGCGATCTGGAACATGATTCGCAGGTAGCCCGCGCCATCGAGTTTCGCGGCCTCTTCGAGGTCCCGTGGCGTCCGCAGGAAGAACTGTCGCAGGAGGAAGATGCCGAACACACTGATCAGGCCCGGAATCCAGCGCGCCTCGTGGGTATTCATCAGCCCCAGGTACCGCATCAGGATGAAGGTCGGGATCACCGTCACCTGCCCCGGCACCATCAGCGCCGCCAGCAGCACGAGGAACAGCACGTCGCGCCCCGGAAACTGCAGCCGCGCAAACGCATAGGCCGCCATCGTGCTGGTGATCACCGATCCCACTGTGATGATCAGCGAGACCTTGACGCTGTTCATGAACTGCTGCCAGAACGGCACCGAGTCGAATACCCGCCGCACGTTCTCCAGTGTCCAGTCGGTAGGGAACCAGTTGGGTGGCTTGCCGAAAGCCGACATTTGCGGCACGAACGCCGTGATGACCACCCAGTAGAAGGGCAGCACCATAATCAGGCAAATCAGGATCATCATCAGGTTGAGGGCCCACCCGCCACTTCGCCGCAGCAATTTCTGCCCGGTTGATGCCTCGATCGGTTCGTCGATGATCTTTGATTCATCCAGGTGAATGGTCGCCATGGGTCCCATCCTCTCCTCTCGGAGGTCGCGCGGGCACGGCAGTCCTGTCCACCCCATTGCCAGGGCCACACCGGTCACACCCGGACGCGATCCTCACCGAACGACGAGCGAACGAAGGTATTTCGGCCGTCCTCGTCGAGTCGAAGCTCATTCGTAGAACACCCAGTATTTGCCAACCCACATCTGGGCCAATGTCACGAGCAGGATGACGACGAACACCCCAATCGCCATGGACGAGGCATAGCCCATTTCAAACCGCCGGAATCCCGTCTCGTAAATCTCCATCACGATACTGACCGTCCGGTCGAGCGGACCGCCCCGCGTCATGATGTACATCGGTTCAAAGATCTGGAACGCCCCAATAAAAGTGAGGATCGACGTCATGAACAGCGTTGGCGAGAGCATCGGCAGTGTGATGTCCCAGAACCGCCGCATCGAACCAGCCCCGTCGATCTTCGCGGCTTCGTGAAGGTGTTCGGGCACCCCCTGCAGGCCCGCCAGGATCAGGATGAAGGTGAACCCGATCGTCTTCCACCAGTCCACGATGATGATCGCGGGCATTGCCGTGTCCGGCATCAGCAACCAGCTCTTCGTCGGCAAGCCCAGCTTGTCGAGGTAGTAGTTGATGAAACCGAAGTTGGGGTCGAGGATGAATAGCCAGATCAGCGACACCGACGCCCACGACATCACGACCGGGAAAAAGATCGCGGTCCGGAAGCAATACTTCAGCAGTCCGGGAATCGACCGTTGCACCATCAGCGCCAACGCCAGCGCCAGCACGATGTGCGTGGTCAGCGACCAGAATGCAAACACGAAGGTGTTGCGAATCGCCGCCAATGCCGCAGTATCGGAAAAGAGCTTTCGGTAATTCGCCAACCCCACGAACTCGGCGTCGGTCAGCAGGTCCCACTTGAAGAAGGACAGGGCGATTGCCCCCACCAGTGGTCCCGCCACGAACACCAGGAACAGGATGATCGCCGGACTCAGCAGCGCGTAGGCGACCATCGCTTCCCGCCGCCTGACAGCGGCGGGAAGCGAGTGCTGCTGGAGGGAAAAGTCCGAAGCGGCGCCTCGGTTGCCGGTGGCGTCGGCACTCATCGGAACGCTCCTCCGGCGTTAGCCCAGATTCGACTGGATTTTGGCATTGAGGTCGTTGAGCGCCGCTTCTGGTTCGAGGTTGCCAACCAGGATTTGGGCGAAGGTGTCTTCAATATCCTGCTGGATGATGCTGCCCTGGTCCGGTCCCGGTACAGGTGTTGCGAAGTCGAGCGCGTCGTAGAGGAACCCGATCCCTTCCGGTCCGGCATTCAGGTATTCGTCGCTCTTGGCGATCGAGCGCTGGGCTGCCGTCTGGTACTGCAGGTTCTTCGCCGCTTCCGCCGAAGCATAGAACTTCGACAGCGCCCAGGCCGCTTCGAGATTCTGGGTGGACTTCAGGATCGGATACGAGTTCCAGCCGATCGGAGAACCCGGCTGCGCCTTCACCGGGAAGGGCACGATCTTGATCTTGTCGAGCACGTCCAGTTCGGCAAAGCTCGGGCGCGGCCATTGGCCACCACCCACCATCGCCAACTGCCCATTGGCCACCGCCTGGAAAGCGTCGAACTCACCACCTGGCTCCGGGCTGATCTGTTCGGCCACCAGTTGGCGCATGAACGTCGCCGCCTCGATCGCCTCCGCCGAGTTGACGGTCGCTTCGGTCCAGTCGGCATTGAGCGGGCTCGCGCCGTTGTTGAGCAGCCATGGCATCACCGAGACGAAATAGGCCGAAGGCACATGCATGCCGTAGACCTCTCCGGGCTTGGTCAGGCCCTGGGCAGTCTCGAGGAACTGGTCCCATGTCCAGCCTTCTGCGGGCTCTGCCACACCAGCATCGGCGAACACCTCGGTGTTGTACCAGATCGCCATTGTGTTGAACTCTCCAGGCAGGAAGTAGGTCTGCCCGTCGGGAGAACTCAGGGTGTTGCACCATTCGATCAGGTTCGGATGGAAGTCGGCCAGCAGGGCGTCCACTTCCTCGGCATCGCGCTCCAGCAGTTCGTCAATCGGCTGGATCATCCCGCGCGAGGCGAACAGCCGTTGCCCCTCCGTCGCAATCTGCACGACGTCAAACTGCTCGCCGCCTGCAATCCGGGTCGTCACCGCGTCCGCGAAGCTCGCCCAGGTTCCGCCGGAGATGCCCACCACCTCCAGTTCAACATCCGGATACAGCGCCATGAACGCCTGGTGCACCGGCTGGTCCTCGGCCGCCTCGCCATAGACGAGGAACCGGACCTTCCCCGAAGGAGCGCTGTCCTGCAACACGGCCGGAGCCTTCGCCGCAGCCAGGATCGATGTCAGTCCGCCGGTGGCGCCTGCTGCCGAGATCGCCACCCCTAGCTGCGCAGAACGGGTCACCAGCGTGCGGCGAGAGGTGCGTTGCGACGCACCCGACTGGAACGGTCGACGTATATCCATGCCTCTGTACCTCCGCAGGCGGAAATCCTCCGCCCGGCTGGAAACCGGATAGCGCGAATCAGATTGTCCCGATTGCTCAGATTCTGGCAGTGGTCAGAATGGATGTCAATAGAAGTTCACTAAACTCTTTAGGCAAAATGTATTGAAATATCACCGCTCCTCATGCATGATGCCCACCAACCTGTCCATCTCACCATCGTCTTCCCGGTCCCCACGCGGGACGAGGAGCAGCACCATGACCTTGGCAACACCTACCGTTCGGCGCGGTCGCACCTACTCGGGAGAACAATTGCGCGCCATCGCACTGCCACTCGGCGGGCTCGCCACCGGCCAGGTAGCGCTGGGCGGCGATGGCGGTCTCCGTCAATGGCAGTTGATGAATCAGTCCAACCACCTGGCCTTCGTGCCCGATGCGTTCTTTGCCATCCGTGCCGGTCACTCGCCAGCCCCGGCCACCGGCGATACCCGCATCCTCCAGTCCGAGGCCGTGCTCGCCCTCCCCCGGCTCGATACACCGCTCGTCAACGACGACCTGATTCCCGATGATCAGCGCGAACTCGTGAACCGGTTTGGTGGGGTCGCCGAAACGACCTTTACCGCCGCCTATCCCTTCGCCACCATCGACTATCTCGACGACCGCCTCCCCGTAGCCCTCTCTCTCGAGGCCTATTCCCCGTATATCCCCCTTGAGGGCGACAAGTCGGAACTTCCTGTTGTCTCCTTCACCTTCACCGTCACCAATCCGGGCCCGACACCGGTCTGGGGCGCCATCGCTGGCACCCTCAAGAACATCGTCGGCTGGGATACGGCCGCCCCCATCCACGGCAACGCCTGCGCATTGTTTGGCGGCAACGTCAACACCGTGGTGCAGGAAGACGGTCTCACCTCGATCGTGATGGAGAATCCCTCCCTGCCGGGCAACCATCCCGCTCTCGGCCAGCTGGCCCTCAGCACCCCGAACGACGGGGCCTTCACCGCCCCGGTGTGGTCCACTCCCGGGGAATTCATCGCCACCCTCCAGCGCCTCGACCTCTCCACCACGCCGCCTACCGACCACATCGACCGCGGGCAGAAGGCCCCGATCTGGCACATTCGCCAGGATCCATCCCGTGCCGAAGAGCGCTACCGCACACCGGTCCCCAGCAAGCCTGGGGAGACGTGGAATGGTGGCCTCGCGGTCCCGTTCAATCTCCAGCCTGGCGAATCGACCACCATCACCATCCTCCTCTCCTGGTCATTCCCCAACTTTTACGTCAACTACAGCCAGCCAGCAAACAATTTCCGCTACGAGCTCGGCAAGAGCCAGCTCTGGCTCGGTAATGCCTACGGCGCCCGCTTTCGCAATGCGCTCGACGCCGCCCACTACTTCATTGACAACCAGCCAGACCTGGAATCAGGCTCCCGCGCCTGGGCCGATGCCGTGCTCGGCACCTCCGTCCCCACCTGGCTTGCCGAGTTCTTCGCCGCCCAGGGTGCCCTGATCCGCTCTCCCACGCTCTTCCGCACTGAAGACGGCAAGCTCTATGGTTTCGAAGGAACCCAGGGTGCCTCCACGGCCTTCCTCCCCTGGCGGGGCTACAGCGGCTCCTGCCCGCTCAACTGCACCCATGTCTGGAATTACGAACAAGCGTTGTCACGCCACTTTCCGGCCCTCGAGCGCACGATGCGCGAGACCACCCTCGACTATGTCCAGGCACCCGAGGGATACATCCCTCACCGCACCCTTCTGCCCCTTTTCGTCCGGCAACTCTGGGACCAGAGCATCGGCGGCCCCCACAACCCTGCTCTCGACGGCATGCTCGGCGAGGTGCTGAAGTCCTGGCGCGAAATCCAGCAGGGAGCTGGCACCGAGTGGGCCACCACCTACTGGCCACACATCCGCAAGCTCGTCGAATACGTGCGCACGACCTGGGATCCGGACGGCGATGGCGTGCTGGACGGCGAGCAGCCCAACACCTACGACATCGAGTTCTATGGCACCAATCTCTTTATCGGGTCTCTCTGGCTGGCTGCCCTGCGCGCAGCCGAGGAATATGCCCGGCTGCAGGGCGAGGATGGGTACGCCAATGAGCTTCGCGCGCAGTTCGAGCGCGGCCGTGACAACTACGATCGGCTGCTCTGGAATGGCGAGTACTGGATCCAGACCCTCGGTCCCGACGATCCCGTCGAGCAGCAGTACCTCACCGGCTGCCTCGCCGATCAACTCCAGGGGCAATGGTGGGCCCACCAGCTCGGTCTCGGTCACATCCTGCAGGCGGACCACATCAGGACCAATCTCCAGTCGATCCTGAAATACAACATGCGCGAGGGATTCTCCGGCTACGATCCAGAAGAACGGGCCTTCGCCGACGGTGACGACCATGGCCTGCTGATCATCGCCTGGCCGGAAGGGGGTCGGCCCGACCGCCCCACCCGCTACCACGACGAGGTCTGGACGGGCATCGAATACCAGGTCGCCGCCCACTGCATCTACGAGGGACTCATCGACGAGGGCCTCCGCATCGTCGAGGCCGCCCGCAACCGCTACGATGGCACCAAGCGCAACCCCTACAACGACATCGAGTGCGGCGATCATTACGCCCGCGCCATGGCCGGCTGGACCATCCTCGAAGCTCTCGCCGGCTATCGCTACGATGCGTCAAACCAGGCGATCACAATCCGCCCGGCCGTCGCGGACACTCTCTGGACCGGTCCATTCCTCGCTGGCACCGCCTGGGGCACCGCCACCATCGAGCCGAACGGCACTGGCAGCCTCACCGTTCTTCGTGGCTCGGTCGACATCGGCGAACTGCGCTTGCCTGCCGCGTTCGCCAACGCCACCGTCGCCGTGAATGGCTCTAACGTCGCCACCTCCACGATCGCGGATGGAACCATCATCTTCGAGTCTCCGCAAACGCTCACTGCCGGCGACAACCTCATCGTCACCGTCTGAGTGACACAAGCGCTGACCCACGTGCGGAGATCGTGGTTCAGCGCTATCAGCCAGGCGCCTGGAGTGCCTGACTGATAGCGGCAGGTCGGTCCTTTCACTCAAGGGCCGATCTGCCGCAACCTGGGAGGCAACACTCCAAATCCGAATCTGGCAGCCACCGTCTCGGCCCCCTGCCCCAGCCACGAGTTCAGCCCTCCCATCGTCCTGCCGCCGGTCCTCCGGATCCTCCCGCCGGACGTGCCTGGGGGTAACGATCAGCGGCACCCGGCACGATGGCCAGTCCGGACGAGCGAGGTCAGCGTGCGCCGGTCGTCGCGGGTGAGCCGCACGACATGCTGCTTGCGAGGCATCGGACGCCTTCCATCGGAGAAGGCTATGGCCCTCCAGCAAAGGACAGGCCAATGGAGAAGGTCTACTGAGCGGAACCGAAAAATTCCCGCGCAAAGCGCATCGGCTGCCAGGCCGCCCTCTCGCACCCAATCCCACCAGCCCATCTTCCCGAGTGACGGTTCCCACTTCCACTGCTGAGAGTGAGCAGGGGACAAACGGCACTCGACGCGCGGAGCCCGATCTTCAGGCTACTGACCAACCGCCACCGTCGTTACCCATCGTCATCCCCGCCCACTTCCACCACCTCGTCATTCTGAGCGGAGCGCAGCGGAGTCGAAGCATCCCCGCCCACTTCCACTATCTCGTCATTCCGAGCGGAGCGCAGCGGAGTCGAGGAATCCCCGCGCGAAGCGCATCGGCCTGGCGGCCGATCCCTGGTCCTACCCCGCACCTGCTTGCCTCACCGCGGACTCACCGATCCCCGTTCCCCCACATCCCATTTACGCCCACCCCCACGCATCCGTCATCCTGAGCGAAAGCGAAGGATCCATGCGCGAAGCGCATCGGCCGCCAGGCCGATCCCTGGTCCAACATGCCACTCACGCCCGGCCACCAATCCCTACCCAAGCTCATTCGGGTACGGGCGGACCTGCCGCCGGACCGGAAGCTATTGCCACGCTCCACAATGAGGCGGCTGTTGTCCGCCCTG
>JAEZJB010000044.1 GCA_023415845.1 Chloroflexota bacterium
CATCGCCCCCTGTTCCAGGAGTGGCCCTCGCCAGTCCAACCCAGATCCAACATCCTCGCTGTGCAGCATCCCCCACTCGCTGGCCCCACCGCAACCCCGGTCCGGCACGGGGGATTGACATGCGGAAACATCGTCGCTAGTATTTCACCAGATGGTTATTTATCCGAATGGTGAAATACACGTGGCAACCGACACCGATCTCGACCGCACGTTCCACGCCCTCGCCGACCCGACCAGGCGCGCGATCCTCGCCCGCCTGGCTCAGGGCGAGGCGACGGTCAACGAACTCGCCGCGCCATTCGCCATCTCGCTTCCAGCCGTCTCCAAGCACCTCAAGGTGCTCGAACAGGCTGGGCTCATTTCCCGCGGCCGTGACGCCCAGTACCGTCCCTGCCGCCTCGAACCAAAGCCGCTCACCGACGCCGCGTCCTGGATCGAGACCCATCGCCAGCACTGGGAAGAAAGCTTCGACCGGCTCGCCAACTACCTGGAGACCCTCCAGCAAGGTTCGATCGATGACCGCACCGAATGAGCCGCTCGCCTTCGAGATCATCCGCACCCTTCCGGTGACACCCGACGAGGCCTTCGCCGCCTGGACCGATCCGGGCCAGATGGCGCAGTGGTGGGGGACTCCCGATCACCCGGGAACCGGCGCTGGCTACCAGGCTGGCTGGGAGGAGACCTTCGGCAGATTCGCGTCCCGCCTCGTCCAGGCCGGTGCCTGACACCTCTTCAATCCGAACATGCCAGGGAGATGCTCAATGGTCCAGTTCACCACCACCGTCGTCCTGAGCGGGAAGACCGCTACCGGCCTCGAGGTCTCGGAGTCAGTCGTCACCGACCTCGGCGGTGGCAAGCGCCCGGCGGTCACCGTCACCCTGAATGGCACCCATACGTTCCGCACCACCATTGCCCCCATGGGCGGATCGTTCTGGATTCCCCTCGCGGCAGAACATCGCCAGGCAGCAGGTCTCGCCGCCGGCGACACGGTCACCGTGACTGCCGACCTCGATACCACTCCCCGCACCATCGACCTGCCGGAAGATCTGGCCAATGCCTTCACCACCGCACCGCAGGCAGCCGCCTTCTGGCCCTCCCTCTCCTACAGCGATCAGCGATTTCACGTTCTCCAGCTCACCGGCGCCAAAACGGATGAGACCCGACAAAGGAGGTTGACGAAGATCATCGACACGCTCAACGCCGGCCGCAAACGCTGATCCCGACGCCCCTGCGCCGGGGCACCAGGCATCCACAACAGAGGAGCGACGCATGTCCACCATTCCCACTGGCCAGACCTCCGATACCGAGTTTGTGATGGTTCGCGAGTTCAAGGCTCCACGCGATCTCGTCTTCAAGGCCTACACCACGCCCGAAATGGTCGCCCAGTGGTGGGGCCAACGCGCCAGCACCACCATCGTCGAACAGATGGACTGCCGCACCGGTGGCACCTGGCGCTACATCCAGCGCGGTCCGGACGGCACCGAATACGCCTTCCGCGGCGAGTACCTCGAAGTCACCCCGATCGACCGCCTCGTCTACACCTTCGAATTCGAGCCCATGCCCGGTCACATCATTACCGACGCCATCGAGTTCGAAGACTTCGACGGCGGCACCCGCCTCATCGCCACCTCCACCTTCGCCAACCCGGAGGACATGCAGGGCATGATCAGCACCGGCATGGAAGCCGGCGCCAACGAGAGTTGGGATCGGCTGGACGAACTGGTCGAGAGCCTCGTCAACGCCTGACCTCTCGCCAACCTCAACTCCTTCACGACGCCCGGCAGGATACCTGCCGGGCGTCGTCGCCTCCGTCGCTCCAGACACCGCAATCTGCAAGAAGCCCGTCACCCTCGGCCGACCTACCATGGCACCAGATGAATGGGGGGCTCAGGGGGGTCCCGTTTGCAATAGAGGAGCATCTCATGACGACGCGCGTGATCTCTCCAACGGCATCATCACTCTCGCGCGGCCAACTCCGCGCGGGCTGGATCGTCAGTGCCCTGATCGGGCTCTTCTTCGTCATCGACGGGGTGGGCCGGATCCTGAAGCTGGAGCAATACGAAAAGGGCACGCTCGAAGCCGGCTTCCTCGCCAGCCAGGGCCCGTGGATCGGGGCGATTCTCCTCGCCTGCACTGCCCTCTATCTGCTTCCGCGCACCGCATTCTTCGGCGCCATCCTCCTCACCGGCTACCTCGGCGGGGCCGTCGCCACCGCCTTCCGGATGGAAGACTATGGTCCGTCACTCTTCGCGGCCGCCTTCGGGGTTATCGTCTGGGCTGGCCTCACCCTGCGCGACAATCGAGTCCGGCAACTCATCAGCTAATCTGTCACTACACCTCTCCTCGCTGGATCGTGCCCACCCGCACTGCAGGTGGGCACGATCCATGTCAGAAAGGACGCTCGCTCCATGCTCCCCGCCCTCAATCGCGATGGGCTCAGTCGCATCGCCACCCGCATGGACCGCTATGTGGACAACGGCTACCTCGCTGGCTACGTGCTTTCCCTCGGGGTAGGCGACGACATCTGGCTGCATCACCATGGCGTCCAGGACCTCGACACCGGCGTACCCATGGCCCCGGATTCCATCTTCCGCATCGCCTCGATGTCGAAGGCCATCCTCGCCGCCGCCGCCATGCTCCTCGTCGATGAGGGGGCGCTCGACCTCGATGCTCCCGTCGAGCGGTTGCTTCCCGAAATGGCGGATCGCCGGGTCCTCCGCACCCTCTCCAGCGATCTCGACGACACCGTGCCCGCCAAACGTCCCATCACCACCCGTCACCTGCTCACCCTGACCTGGGGACTCGGCGCCCTCTTCAATGGATTGGAAGAAACCCCGCTGGCGCAGGCCATGGTCGATCGCGGTGTCGGCGTCGGTCCCTTCCTGCCCGACCTCTCGCCTGACGAGTACATGGCCGCCATTGGGTCGCTCCCGCTCGCCTTCCAGCCCGGCGAGGGCTGGCTCTATCACTCCGGCTTCGACGTCCTGCCGATCCTGCTCGAACGCCTGACCGGAACAACGCTCGATGCCTGGTTGCGAACCAACCTCTTCGATCCGCTGGACATGACCGACACCGGCTTTGCCGTGCCCGACGCCAGTCTCTCCCGCTTCACCACCGACTACGCCGAGGAGGATGGCCGCCTCACCGTCTTCGACCCCGCCCAGGGTGGTCGCTGGCACCACACCCGTGGACTCCAGGGCGAATTCGTCTCCACCGCCCGCGATTTCAATGTCTTTGCCCGCATGCTGCTCAACAATGGCATGGGCCCGAATGGGCAATTGCTGTCTGCCGCCGCGGTCGCCGAGATGACCACCGACCACCTCACCTCGACCATCAAGACCGAATACCCGTTCTTCCCTGGCTTCTGGGCCGACCACGGCTGGGGCTATGGCGTTGGGATCCAGACTGCTCCTCCGGCTGCTCCCGGACTTGCCGAGGGCACCTATGGCTGGAGTGGCGGGTTCAATACCCACTGGCAAACCGATCCTTCCCGCGATCTCGTTGGTATCTTCCTCGCCCAACGCAACCTGGGCAGCCCCGACGATGCCGCCATGATCGACGAATTCTGGGCCCTCACCGCCGAAGCCCTGCCCACTCTGGCAGGGAAGCAGGGATTGCCAGCCGAGAACTGATTCGCTATTTTCCAAGCACAAGCTTGTTTTATTATCGTTCGTGTCTGGCCACCCCAGCGCCACACCGCCGCCTGGCAGGAGTACGCTCCGATGACCACCTCGTCCTCACCTCCACTCGCCACCAACAAGGAGTGGATTGGCCTCGCCGTTCTTGCCCTCCCGGCATTGCTGATTTCGATGGACATGACGGTCCTCTACCTCGCCCTGCCCCAGATCACCGCCGACCTCAATCCATCGGCCACCCAGCAGCTCTGGATCCTCGATATCTACGGGTTCCTCATCGCCGGTTTCCTGATCACCATGGGCACCCTCGGTGACCGCATCGGCCGCCGCAAGCTCCTGTTGATCGGCGGTGCGGCCTTCGCCGTCGCTTCGGTGCTGGCCGCCTATGCCTCCAGCGCCGAAATGCTCATCTTCACCCGGGCCATCCTCGGCATCGCCGGGGCCACCCTCATGCCCTCGACCCTCGCCCTGATCCGCAACATGTTCCAGAACGACGCCCAGCGCACCACCGCCATCGCGATCTGGATGTCGAGCTTCATGATCGGCTCGGTCATCGGCCCACTGGTTGGCGGCTTCATGCTCGAACACTTCTGGTGGGGATCGGTCTTCCTGCTCGCAGTGCCGGCGATGATCCTGCTGCTCATCACCGGCCCCCTCCTGCTGCCCGAATACCGGGACCCCAACCCCGGCCGCCTCGACCTCACCAGCGTCCTCCTCGCCATTTCGGCCGTGCTGGCCACCATCTATGGCATCAAGGAGTTCGCCAAGCACGGCATCGACGGCTTCACCGGCCTCCCCATCCTCGCCCTCGTCGTGGGTATCGCGCTCGGCATCGTTTTCGCCCGCCGCCAGCTTCACCTCACCCACCCGTTGCTTGATCTCTCGCTCTTCGCCAACGCGAAGTTCAGCGCCTCGCTCGGCACCCTGTCGCTTGCCCTCTTCGCGATGTCCGGCGTCTTCTTCTTCCTCTCGCAATACCTGCAACTGGTGGTCGGTCTCACCCCGTTCAAGGCCGGACTCTGGACCCTCCCGCAGGCTGCCGCGATGATCGTCGCCACGGTCTTCACGTCGATCGCCTCACGCTACCTGCGGCCGGCCTACCTGATGTCCATCGGCATGGTCACCGCCGCCATCGGCATCTTCATCCTCTCCCGGCTCGATGGCTCGTCCGACATGACGCTGGTCGTGCTCGGCCAGGTCATCATGTCGCTCGGCTTCGGTCCCACCGTCATCCTTGGGCTGGACATGATCGTCGGCGCCGCCCCACCGGAACGCGCGGGCGCCGCCTCGGCGATCTCCGAAACCAGCCAGGAATTCGGGTTTGCCGTCGGTGTCGCCATCCTCGGCTCGATCGGGGCCGCAGTCTATCGCCGCTCGCTCGATGGCTCCCTCCCGGCGGGGTTGTCTCCCGAGCAGATCTCTATCGCCGAAGACACCCTGGCCGGCGCCCTCGAACTCGCCCGGCAACTGCCGCTGACCATTGGCGGGGAACTGGTCACCGCCGCTCGCGATGCCTTCACGACCGGTCTCCAGGTCAACGCCCTCATCGCCAGCATCCTGGCGCTGGGCGTCGCCCTCCTGCCGATCACCTTCCTCCGCCACGTCCAACCCGCCAGCCATGGCGAAGCGGAAGCTGTCGCCACCCCCGAGGTGATTGCCTCCGCCTCGGCCTACGAGTAGCCAATCCGCTATCGGCACGACACGCCGCAAATGACGAGTCGTGCCGATACCTGGTATTCAGGGATGCTCGTCCCCCCAACCGGAGACATCAATCCCACAGTCGTACACGGTGATGCCGTAGAAGTGCCACATGAGGTCGACATGTCGATCGAGTCTCGGGCCGCGCACCCCGGCATCCATCAGATCCATCACGAAATCCAGCTCATACATATACTGGCGCGCCGCCCGTTGGCATTCCTCCGTGTATTGCGCGAGCGACAGATCGATGCTCGGGTCGGTCGAGGCCAGGCCCGCTCCTCCCGTGGAGCACGCGGCGGCCGCAACTATTCCCGAAACCAATGCGAAGGTCTTGAGCCTGTCCGGTACGTACTGGAGAACGTGAACGATCATGATGGTGATCTCCCCTGTGATACGACAACCGGCCAATGCCGGTCATGGGGATCACCTTACCGAGCGTCCATCCGCCCCGAATCGGCACGATTGCCTAAACCCGCGCCGGGTTCGCCATCGCTCTGTCCGCTCTCAAACACCCATCCAGCATCATGTGGGTTGGTCCAGAGTCAGGGTATTCACTTCAGGACAGCCATAAGCTCGACAAACTGACCACAGCGAAGAATCGACCCCGTCTCACGATGCGCGTTGCTGGAAGCGTTCGCCGCATTTCGCGAGGAAAACGTGGCGCGAGTCGACATCTTTGTGGGGGTCGACTCCATGTCGGATCGGTTTCCAACGATGAACAGTTCGTGCGTGAGCAATATGAGACAGGCCAGTTCCGCCCCGTACGATTCCCGCAAATACCGCCGACCATCATTCCTCCCCAATCTGCCCCCATCCCATCCGACCGGCCAACCACCGCCGCGCCACCACTCCCTGCGCTTCCTGGAATTCCCGCAATCCTGGCAGGCTGGGGACATCCGGCTGCAATCCGTGATAGGTGAAGAACCCGGCAATCTCCGCGATGCCAATCGTCAACTCGGTCGGATCGGACTCGCGCATCGCCGCCAGCTGCCGAACCAGCTCTTCCGGCTCGGGACCACCCTCCATCGCCACACTCGGGGCAAATGCCACACCATCCAGCCAGGCCGGCCCGATCGCGGCATGGGGCCAATCGACGATCACCACCCCGTCGGCGGTCATCAACATGTTGTCGCCCCGCAGGTCCATGTGCAGCAGGGTGGAACCAGGCG
>JAEZJB010000082.1 GCA_023415845.1 Chloroflexota bacterium
AGGGTGCGACGGCGCTGATTTGGTGCCAACGACCTCGCGTTCTGTCGAAATCGCCATTCTCAACATCAGTCCGTGTGCTTCTATCGTGCCAGCACCATCCCTTCACGTCAATTCGCCAGGCTTGGGAGCCCCTAAGTTGCGCGAACCTCCTGCCTGATCGCGCGGGTACTTGTGGTCCGTGCGGAGGGTTTCGACAGAGGAACCCGGCGATCAGCAGGTGGGCGGAATTGGGTCTGGGTGATGAGTTGAAGGGACGCGACGGTGTCGCGAGTGCTTCGCACGGGGACTCTTCGCTACGCTCAGAGTGACGTGTACGTGAGTGGCCATTTTCGGCAGTTCTCAGCGGCCAATCTGACGATCGTTGCGGTCAGAGTGATTGGTAACGTGCGGTGCTGGATTGCGGGCGTCATTGCCGCCACCGTTCATTCATGACTGGCTGTTCGTTGCGGTCAGGGTGATGGGTGACGCGTGGCGCCGGGTTGCGTGCTCGGTATGGGCAGGTGAAGCAGGATCAGCGTGCCGAGGGCAAGGACCGTGTTGCGGAAGGCGGGGTCGAGCCCGTTCCAGGCGGACGACTTCCACATCTGGAACCACTCGCCGCCGATGACGATGAACCCGCCGAAGAAGAGGGCGATCAGCATACCGAGGCCGATGGAGGCCAGCGGACGGGCATGCGGATGTCGGCGAAACCAGAGCCAGGTAGCGGCCAGGAGGATAACGGCGGTGATGGTTTCCCAGCCGATGATGGCGATGTAGGCGATGTCCTGCAGGGTGCGGTTTTCGATGGCGCGCCACATCACATCGGGGTCGAGGTTGGTGCCCGGTTCGGCGCCGAAGTTGGTGGTGTCCATGGCGAGGACGTGCTGGACGAAGGCACGGTTGGTGTCGAAGTCGGTGATGTTGCCGAAGGCGACGAGGGCGATATAGAGGCCGTTCCAGAGGATGAGCAACCCGACGGCGAACCAGAGCGAACCCAGGCGGGTCCAGCCAGGTGCGGGAGGCGGTGACGGGGGTGTATCGGTGGTCATGGAACGGTCCTTCGTGACGCTGACTGAATCGATTGCATTGTGCCAGACGGGTCGGGGTCGGCGGTCCCAACCGGCCCGGGGCGATCAGTCGCAGAGCGGGAGCAGGCTCTGGTAGCAGCGGGCCGCCGCCTCGGCAGCGGGAAGCGCCCAGAGATCCTCGCTGAACATCTCGATCGCATATGCACCGTTGTAATCGTGGGTTTCCAGGGCGCCGAGGATGGCGGGCAGGTCGAGGACACCGGCGCCGGGCAGGACGCGGTCGGCATTGCAGTTGCTGAGGTCGGCCGGTTTGTTCGCCATGTCGTCGACGTGGACATGGCGGATCCAGCGGACGTTTTCCGGGGTGAGGTCGGCGAACTTGGTGGGCGTGACGTAATAGTGAGCCGGATCGAAGAGCACGCCCAGGCGCGGGTGGTTGACTTGCGCGCAGACCATGACGGCGCTGGCGAGGCTCCTGACCAGCGGGCTCCAGTTGAACTCAAGGGCGAGGGTGACATCGAGACCGTCGATGGACTGGAGGACGGCGGAGAAGGTGGTTGCGACCTGGTCGAGATCGGCCAGGGTGGGATTGGTGGGCCCGTCGGTGCCGACGACGAGGATGCCACCGCCGAGGTCGTGGAGGATGCGGGCGTTGCGGAGCACGGTGGCGTGGTTGGCGCGCTGGGAAAGCTGGGTGGAGAAGCACTCAATGGCGGTCTGGAAGCCGCCGATGCCGCGCAGACCGTGGTCGGCGATCAGGTCGCGGGTGTCGCCGGTCGTGTGCCCGGCGTCGAGCCAGGCATGGATGAGCGGGAGATGGAACTCGACCTGGCGGAACCCGGCGCTGGCGTAGGCGGCCAGGGCTTCCGGGAGGTCGGTATGGCGGGTGGTGATCGAATTGATGGCCAGCTGGTCGGTGCGCATGAGCGATTCCTCCGTGGGGATGAGGTGAAACATTGGGTCAAGGCGACCGGTCGGGATGTCGGGTCGGTAAGTCGGGTCGACACACCCTCGCCGGCGCTCGGGAGGTACGACCCCTACAGCGCTCGGGAGGTACGGAATCCTGCGGCGGCGGGACGTGCGAATCATTGCGGCATGCAGGGAGACGATCTCTGGTAGTGCGAGGGGCGGGTCAGCTAGAGCACGTCGCGCTGGGTGAGGAACTGGCGGTAGATCTCCTCGAAGAGGCGGACATCGGTACGGGTATCAGCGGCGGTGGAGTGAAATGGGGTTCCGGTGCGGATGGCGTCGAGAAAGAACTCGGCCTCCTGACGGTAGGCCCAACTCGGTGGCACGACCGGCCGGGTGAAGGTCTGGGTCTTGCCCGCGCGGTAGATCTCAACCTCGGCGGCGGCCTGGCGTTGCATCAGGGGTGGGGCCCAGGTGTGAATCCAGCCGTCGCGGAAATAGACCTGAGTGTGTTCGTCCCAGCGGTGATGAGAGAGGCGGCCCGACTCGAGCGTGCCACGAACGCCAGCCAGATCGAGGGTGACCACGCCGCTGTAGCCATCGTCGTCGAGGTCGACGGTGCGGACGGTGACGTCATCGCCAGCACCGCTGAAAAAGCGGAGCAGGTTCAGGTTGTGGGTGAACTGCTGGAGGTAGCCGACGTAGGCATCGAGCCATTCGGTCGGCAGCCAGTCGGGCCCGGTGACGGGTGTGGTCGGCATTGGCTCGTCGGTGGTGTCGAAAGGACCTTCGATGCCGACCAGCCAGTCGCCACCGAAGGAATGGTTGCGCAGGTAGGTCATGGCGCCGAACTCGCCGGTCTGGCGGGCTTCGGCGATGAGGTGTTTGACGAGCACGTTGCCGGCGTCGTAGCGCTTCATGTAGCCGACCATGAGGCGGCGACCGCTTGCCTGCTCGGCGGCGAGGATGCGGTCGGCCTGGGCGAGCGAGATCGCCATCGGCTTTTCCATGAACACGTCCTTGCCGGCGAGGAGGGCATCGCGGGCGAGTTCGCCCTGGACGTGGAAGGCGGCGGAGACGGCGACCACGTCGATCTCGGGGTCGGCAAGGAGTTCGTGGTGATCGCGGTAGAGGCGGGGGATGCCGAAGCGCTGCTGGACCTTGCGACCGAGCTCGGGGCGGAGTTCGGCGAAGGCGACGAGATCGCAGCCGGGGAGGGTGGAGAAGTTCGGGAGGTGGACGCGCTGGGCCATGAAGCCGCAGCCGATGTAGCCAAGGCGAAGGGGGTGCACGGGACGCTCCTGACGCGGGGACGGGTGGGCGGTGCTGGACGTGGGCGTCAGGGTAACGGAGGTTGGCGGCGTTGGCGAGGATGCGTGTTGGGGCGAGAGGGGCTGGGTCAGGAGTGGATTCGGCAGGATATGGACCGGGAGCCCAATTGCCGGGTTGGGCCGGGGCTGGTACCGTGCGGCGGTGGATTTCGGCTTCCTTTATAGAGAGAGGGACATCCCATGCGCGACCTGACGGCCTACGAGAAGCACCTCATTGGCGAGATCTGGACGACCGATGAGCCGTATCGCAATCTCGAAGAGTTCACCGACGTGATTGGGTCACGGTGGGCCGGATCGGAGAGCGAGCGTCAGGGCGGGGAGTGGCTGAAGGCGAAGCTGGAATCGTACGGGCTGGAGAACGTTCACCTGGAACCGGTGAAGTTCGGGGCGTGGACGCGCGGGCATGCGACGCTGGAACTGGTATCGCCGGTCGAGAAGTCGTTCTCGTGCATCGCGTTGCCGTACTCGAAGACCGGTGAGATCGAAGCCGACCTGATCGACATGGGGAACGGCGAAGAAGAGGATTACGAAAAGGCGGGTGACGCGGTCAGGGGCAAGATCGTGATTGCCGCCGCCGAAACCAACCCTTCCGGCACGCGCTCCACCAAGCTGGCCCACCGGACCGACAAGCTGCGGTTCGCGGTGGATGCCGGGGCGGTGGGAATGATCTTCGTCAACCAGAATCCCGGCCTTCTGCACATCACCGGCTCGATTGGGTCGGCGGGTGGTGGACCATCGGCGATCCCGGCGGTCGGCACCTCGTGGGAACACGGGCAGACGATCCTGCGGCTGGTCAAGCGCGGTGGAGGCCAGGGACGGGTGAAGCTCTCGGTCGGCGGCACCTTCCAGCCGGATAACGTCTCGTACAACGTGGTTGGTGACATCGTCGGATCGAAATGGCCGGACGAACTGGTGCTGGCCGGTGGGCACTACGACGGGCATGACGTTTCGCAGGGGGCGCTGGACGACGGGGCGGGCACGATCGTGGCGCTGGAGGCGGCCCGGGTGCTGGCGGGGCTGCCGAAGGAAGCGATCGGGCGGACGATCCGGATCGTGCTTTTCTGCGGGGAGGAAGTCGGGCTGTTCGGGTCGTGGGCCTACATGGCGGACCACGCGGACGAGGTCGACAACATCCGGTTCATGCTCAACCTCGATGGCGCGGGCTCGGGACCAGGCGGGAATGAGGAAATCACCGTCTCGGGCCGGCCGGAACTGCTCGACTGGTTCGAGGATCACGTCGCAACGACGAAGTACGATATGAAGGTGACCGACCGACTCAACTCGCACTCGGACCACTTTCCGTACGCGATTCGCGGCATCCCGACCGCGACGCTGCAGGGGCCGTACAGATCGGCGGGCCTGGTTGGGCGCGGTTGGGGACATACCGAAGCCGATACCTTTGACAAGGCGACCCTGCGCGGACTCCAGATGTCGGCAATGGCGACAGCACGGTTGTTGCTGGCGCTGGCCAATGATGCCGAGTTCCCGGGGGCGCGGAAGTCGACGGAAGAACTGGTCGAACAGTTGACCGACCTTCAGCTGGACATCGCGCTCAAGCGGGCGGGCCGCTGGGAGCTGGTCAGCGGCAGGGCGTAGGGACCGTAGGTGTATTGGCACGGGAGGGCGGGTGTCCATATGTGGATTGCCCGCCTCACCGTACAACCTGGTTCTTCTGAATTGCCACACAGGAGCACTGACGAGCAGCTGACGTGTGGGGCTTCCCGGTGGGAGATGCCGTAGGGGTTTGGGATGAGCGTGGGCGCCGAAGGATATTCGGGGGAAATCAAAACCCCGAGGTCTTCGACTCGCTCCACAGAGCAAGTGATGGACACCTCGGGGCCGATGATTCTATTCTAGACATCGAATCAGGATAGTCAAGAAGAGGATCCAATCGGGCGGAGGGGTACTTGATCGCTTCGTTTATGTCTGATCTTGAGCGGGTTCTTTCCCAACCGCGACTGGAGAGATATCGCATCGATAGCAGCGATGATCTCGAAACCATTGTTGCCTATCTATGGAATGTGTCGCTATCGGAAGCGCTGCTTCAAGGGATCTCGGCGTTTGAAGTCGCCTTGCGTAACTCAATCCATAATGCATTCACGCGCCATGCCGGTACCGATCAATGGTTCTGGTCTATCCTGAAAAAGAATGACCTCGCAGTTATCAATGCCAAATGGATCAAGTTGGCCGAAATCCAGAGAGTGCCGCCAACGTCCGGTAAGGTGATTGCCGACCTGACATTTGGGTTTTGGCCATTTCTGTTTGAGAGTCGATACAACGAATTCTGGCGAAACAATGGCGAATACATGCTTAATGCCGTGTTTCCCTATCGTCCAATCAATGTGCCACCACACCAGAAGGTGGATCGGGCGGCGATTCTCAGACGATTGAATTTATTCATTGATCTCCGAAACAGGGTCATGCACCATGAGCCGATCCTCTTTGGTATTGCCCAACCTGATCTTGGTTCACCGCCTCCGATGATTGCCGTGGATGTTGTTCACGCTCAGATCGTGCAGACTCTGAACTGGATTGAACCCCAGTGCGCCCTGGCGCTTTCCTTCGTCGATCGTTTTCCCGATGTCTTCGAAAACGAACGGACAAGGATCGAAACCAGAGTCAAAAGTCACTTTGGCATCCCATAAGCGTTGCCGGAAGATCCCTATACGATCGTGATGTGGGATCACCCGTTGAACTACCGGATCCAGAGCACGGCAAGGAGGATCGATTGGCATCACCACCACGGGCGAGCGGGAAACGTCTGCACTGGGACGAGCTTCCGGGGGCTGTGCGGGCCCGGATCGAAGATCGGTTCGGGGCGGTGGTGAGGGCCGAGACGATGACGGGCGGCTTCTCGCCGGGACTGGCCGCCCGCCTCCACCTGACGAATGGTGAGATCGTGTTTGCGAAGGCGGTCTCGGGCGAGCAGAACGAGGTTGCCCCGCGATTTCACCGGCGGGAGATTCGGATTGCCAGCCAGTTGCCCGCCGAGGCGCCGGTTCCCCGGCTGCTCTGGTCGTGGGCAGACGACGATGCGGCCGGCTGGGTGGTGCTGGTCTACGAGAACGTGGTGGGGAGCCCACCGCGGCAACCGTGGGATGCGGACGAATTCGCGCAGGTCGTGGCGGCACTCAACGAGTTGTCGCGCGACCTGACGCCGTCACCGATCGATCCGGCGTCGATAGGAGAGCGAACCACCGGCCTGCCCATCTTTGGCAACAACTGGCGGCGGTTGCGAGACGAAGGACTCGTTCACCCCGATCCGTGGGTGATGAAGAACCTGGGCGCCCTGGTTGCCCTGGAAGAGCGGGTGCCGGAGATTGCGCCTGGTTCCACCCTGCTGCACATGGACCTGCGGGGCGACAACATGTTGATGACCGCCGACGGGGTGGTGATCGTCGATTGGCCCCATGCCGCGATCGG
>JAEZJB010000140.1 GCA_023415845.1 Chloroflexota bacterium
GAGGAAGCCGGGCAGGATAAACAGGTAAACGGGCCAGTTGACTCGAATGCGATTCCAGAGTGACCGTGAGTGTGGTTTCGCGACCGTGGGGAAAGGGAGAACAGACTGGACCATTCGGGAGGCAACCTCGGGTGGCAGGGAGATCCGGAACACCACAAACGCGCATGCCGCACGCCTGACCTGGATGTTGCTGTCGAGTCACCATACCTCACGCTTTCACCCCTGCCAAACCTTCCTTGCCAGGCACGAGCCAGTTCGCTTCAACCCTGGCAAGTTCCACGTTTATACGCCAGGTCCACATCGGAACTTCCGGCTCCCGTTTCCGGATTGGGTGGCGCGCTTGTCCAACCACCACTGATGTGTGACGATCGCGCGACGTGGGGGCAGGTCTGGACGTGGTTCGTCAGGAACACTACCCCTGGCTGCATATCCGGGACCGAGTGGACCAACCTTCGATGGGAGCAAACCGCCATGGGTGTACTTGATACGTTCCGGCTTGACGGAAAAGTCGCACTGGTGACCGGCGGCAGCCGGGGGATTGGGCGTGCTATCGCCCAGGCACTGGGCGAAGCCGGGGCTCGGGTGGCCCTGACCGCCCGCACCGATCAGGCTGCCGCGGAAGCCGCCGCCGAACTGCGTGCATTGGGGCTCGAAGCTCAGGGCTTTCGGCTCGAAGTAACCGATCCGGCCGATGTCCATCGCGCGGTTCGTGAGGTTGAAGAGTCGCTTGGTCCCATCGATATCCTCGTCAACAACGCCGGAATTTCGCGGGCACATACCGCGCTCGAGGCCGACAACGACGACTGGCACACCATTCTGGCGACCAATGTCGATGGGGTCTGGCATTGCAGCCGGGAAGTCGCTGCGGGCATGGCCGAACGCGGTGGTGGCGTCATCGTCAACATCGGATCGATGTCGGCCCAGATCGTCAACCAGCCTCGCTGGCAGCCAGCCTATCTGGCCTCCAAAGCTGCGGTGCACCAGCTGACGAAGGCGCTGGCCGCAGAGTGGGCTCCGCTGGGCATCCGGGTGAATGCCATTGCGCCGGGATACATCGAAACCGACCAGTCGCCCGTCTACGAGCCCGAGTACAAGCCATGGTGTGTCGATCCCGCCCCGATGAAGCGGGCTGGCCGCACCGACGAGTTGGGGCCAGTCGCGGTCTTCCTTGCCAGCAATGCATCGAGCTTCATGACTGGCTCAATCGTGGTTGCCGACGGCGGATTCACCCTGTTCTAGCGGTGGCTGTGTGTGGGAAGTGAGGTATGGCGTGATCAAGGTCGGGATCGTGGGAGCGGGGTTGCGTGGACGGATGTATGCCTCGGCGTTGGCCGAGTCACCAGTTGCCGAGGTCGTCGCCTTCGCGGAACCGGCCGAGGCAGTGGCTGAGGCTGCCCGGCGCGAGTCTGGTGTCGCAGTGGTTCCGAGCCACCGCGCCATGCTCGACCAGTACGATCTGGACGCCGTGATCGTTGCAACGCCGGACTTCGCCCATCGCGATGCTGCCGTTGACGCCGCGACGGCGGGAAAGCACCTCCTGATCGAGAAGCCGCTGGCCATGTCCGTCGCGGAGGCCTACGAGATTCGCGATGCTGTTCGCGCAGGCAGTGCCACCTGTCTGGTTGGCTTTGAGAACCGGTGGAATCCCCACATCGTTCAGGCCCATCGTGCGGTGACGGATGGTGTCATCGGCTCGCACATCACCAGTGCGGCTACTCTCTCCAACACCTGGTTCGTGCCGGAGAACATGCTCTCCTGGGCGGCCCGGTCCTCGCCTGCCTGGTTCCTCATGCCCCATACGGTCGATCTGGTCATGCATCTGTCGGGCCGCACACCAGTTTCGGTGATGTCGGTCGTGTCGAATGGTCAATTGCAGGCAAGGGGCATCGATACGGTCGATGTCGTTCACGCCCTGCTCACCTTCGACGACGGCACTACCGCATCTCTTTCCTCCGCCTGGACGTTGCCGGACGGAACCGATGCGATTGTCGATTTTCGGTTCCAGGTCATCGGCACTGATGGCGCGATCAGTGCCGATCCCATCCATCAGGGGCTCAACCTGGTGACAGACCGCCAGCGTGCGCAGGGCACTCTCTCCGGGCGAATCGGTCCTGGTCTCGTTGGAGCGCCGATTTGGATGGCTCAGGAGTGGGTTGGGTGTCTTGCGCGCGGTGAATCGCTGGGGCCGGGAGTCGAGCAGGGAGTGCTGGTCACCGAGACGATCTGTGCGATCGAACGGTCGTACACCGAGCGACGCGAGGTAACGTTGGAGGAAATCCGGCGTTGACGGAGGGCGACAGCAGAGCTGTCGCGGCGAAGGGTCAGGGAATACGGCTGGCATGTGCGAATTGATCGCTGACCGATAACGACAACGGCCCTGGAGAACTTTCATTCCCCAGGGCCGTTCGTGAGAAGGACTGGTTTAGTCAGCCTTCTTGGTGCTCTTGATGCGGAAGAGCTTGGTGCCGCAGACCGGGCACTTGCCCTGGATGGCCGGACGACCATTCTTCATGGTCACTTCTTCTTCGTCGACCATCTCCCGCTTCTCGCGGCACTTCACACAATACGCTTCCGTTGCCATGATTGACCTCCCTTGTTAGCGCCAAGTTTCCCCCTGGAAACCGTTGGCCCACCCCGCAATCCCAAATCGGAGCGGTGCGCGAATACGCAGCCGAAACCGCGCTCTCACCACGTACGTACGTGGCACCTGATGAACTGCACGCTTCTGGCGTGTTTTACGTCATTTGTCGCGAATTGTCGAACCGAAGTGGTCAGTCTTCATCAATTGGCTCGATCAGGTCGGGCTCGTTGTTTCGAACATTGTTGACCGCCTTGCTCACACGCCAGGCTTCAATTGCGTCGTCCGGGGCTGGCTGGAACAGATGCTCGAGCGGGCCGAGCTCATCGATATCCTGGTCGAGCCACTCCTCGACACCTGCATCATCCAGCATCACCGGCATCCGGTCGTGCAGGGGGGCCATGGTGTCGTTGGCAGTGGTTGTGAGGATGGTGAACGATTCAATGGGATCTCCGTTCGCATCCTTCGCCACATCGTACAGGCCAGCCAGGAGCATCAGCTCATGCTCGCGAGGCTTGACGAAGTAGGGTTGCTTGGCGGCCCCTTCGCGCTTCCATTCATAGAAGCCGTTGGCGGGCACCACCACGCGCCGCGACTTCACCAGCCCCTTGAACATGGCCTTTTCACCAATGGTTTCGCTCCGGGCGTTGATCGGGGCGATCTTCGGCTTCTCGCCAGGTTTTGTCCACCGAGGAATCAGTCCCCAGGCCATCGCGCGAACGGCGGCGATTTCATCACTCTCGGGCACGATCACTGGCAGGTCCTGGGTGGGAGCCGCGTTCCAGGTCGGGTGAAAGTGATCGAAGAATGCCAGGTCGAGCCTGACATTCGTGAGCCGTTCACTGAGTTCCTGGTATTCGTAGAAGACATAGCGGCCGCACATGCAGAGACTCCTTTCAGGTCTGGTTCGCAGAGTCTGCCATGAAAACAACAATCCCGGTGCCGCTTCGTTGCGACACCGGGATACGTGGGGAGAGGGGATCAGGCGGCCTCACGATGGAAGGGAGCATCGTCGGAGACGGTGCGCGGGGTGATGGAGCGTGGGGCCGGGCGATCGAAAGGAACGGGCTCGATGGAAATGATGCGGTCCTCTTCGATCTTGACGGAGGTCTGTCGATTGTCGGAGGCGAGCAGTGCCGGACCAAATGCCAGCACGGCGAACACGAAGGTGACGATGCCGATCAAGCCATTGATGACGATCGATTCCATGGGAGCAGGTCCTTTCCGGTGGGCCCGCAATCACGGGCCGAATCAGTGATGTCGTGCGGTTTGCGGGACCGGTACCCGCTCTCCTGTACGAACACATGTTCTCACGAGTGTGCCTCTATGTCAATAGTGTACGGTCATTTGTTTCGAACGAGTGTTCTGGTTGTCGTGAGGCCGGATGCTACGGTGCAGGTCTTGGAAACCGGCCTCACCTAGATCATGCTGGTGGAACCTGAGCGGAACCGGAGTAGAAGCTGAAGAAAGGCTGAAGGCCGCGTACGTTCGCAAATTCTCGACCCAGAGGAGCCAGACTGCGGCATCATGGGGTGATTACCTGACGCACCCGCGGGCAGTCTCGTGAATTTCCGGACATCGACCGCCCCTGTATCGTGGCAATGCTGGGAGTCGGAATGGGATAAGGAGGCGGCTGGCCCATGAGCCAGCCGCCTTTCTACAGGTATTGGAGGAGGTCTTGACGTCAGGCGAGAGCGGGCTCGCGGACATAGGCATTGGCGGCGATGAAGGCGTCCACCTCATCTCGCGCAATATCGTCGTGAAGCTGAACCGGCGGCGACTTCATGAACCAGGCACTCGGTGCCTCCAGCGCCCCCGCGATGCCATTGTTGAGCGCCAGCTTGCAGCAGCGGATGGCATCGATCACCACCCCGGCGCTGTTCGGCGAATCCCACACTTCGAGCTTGAGTTCGACATTGAGTGGCACGTCCCCGAAGGTGGTGCCTTCGAGCCGGATATGCGCCCATTTGCGATCTTCCAGCCACGGAACATGGTCGCTGGGACCAACGTGGACCTTGTCGGCCTCGACCCCGTAATCCATCTGGGACGTCACGGCATTGGTCTTTGAGATTTTCTTCGACTCCAGGCGGTCACGTTCGAGCATGTTGAGGAAGTCGGTGTTGCCGCCGAAGTTCAGTTGATAGGTGCGATCGATCCGCACGCCCCGGTCCTCGAAGAGGCGGGTCAGCATCCGGTGCGTGATGGTGGCGCCGACCTGGCTCTTGATGTCGTCGCCGATGATCGGCAACCCGGCTTCTTCGAATCGCGCCCGCCACTCGGGTTCGCGGGCGATGAAAACCGGAATGCAGTTGACGAAGGCGCAACCGGCCTCCAGCACCTGCTCGACATACCACCTGGTGGCCTGTTCGGAACCGACCGGCAGGTAGGAAACCACCACATCGGTCTGGGTGTCGCGCAGCACCTGGGCAACATCGACCTCGGGCTGGTCGGCGACCGGGACGACGTCGGCGGTGTAGCGTCCGACCCCATCCATGACCGGGCCACGCATGACCGGCACATTCAGGAAGGGAACATCGGAGAACTTGATGGTGTTGTTGGGGGAGGCAAAGACGGCTTCACCGAGATCGAGACCGACCTTGGTGGCGTTTACGTCGAAGGCGGCGGAGAATTCGATATCACGAATGTGGTAGCCGCCAAGATTGACGTGCATGAGGCCAGGAACGAACGTGTCCTCCGGGGCATTCTGGTAGTACTGCACGCCCTGCACGAGGGATGAGGCGCAATTGCCAACACCGATGATGGCAACGCGAATCCGGTCTTTCCGCGGGAGAGGAAGCGAAGTCATGGTCAAAACTCCGTATGTCGGATGGCAACTCCGCCGCTCGTGACTCTGGACGTAACAGCACGCACGAAGCCAAACCCTGTCCTCTGGTTCCGGCATTTGGCCGGAGAGGGGGTCTGGATCGTCTCCTCGGAGAAGGAGGTGGGCGGCCGGAACGGTTCGTCTTGCGAACCCTGGCCGATCCCTGCGCACGTTCCGTTGTCAACGAGGCGAACGAAGTCGCATGTGGCGATGATCGTTCGGCATTGATGGTTTGTTGGGCCCTGCCCCGCGGTGACAGACTGACCCAATCCACCAATGATGAGAAAACAGTAGCGATCAGTTCGGGAGAATGCAAGGGGCTGTAGGCCCGTGTCCGGGGCACAGGCCTCAGGTGCCCCAGGCCAGTGTTGAGTTCTGGTGGATGTGTGTTCGGCGGAATGAAGTTTGCAATAATTCGAAAATCATTGATTCCATGGGCTTCTTTGCGGGTATTTCTTCCGAGACCGGGGTGTTTGTAGCAAATGGAGAATTCGGGCGGATTGCGACGGGCCTATTTCTTTCGACGGTGGTATCACACCAGCACAGCGGCGGGCGAAGGCGAGGCGTGAGATGCCGCTACCTAACGTACGCATCGAAGGACCGAAATCCCGCCACCATTCGCGATATTGGTCGTTCGTCCATGATGACCTTCGAATTCGCGCGGAGCCGGCAGGTTTCGGCCACGTGCCCAACATCTATGCAGCGAGCGCCCGCTCCTCTACCCTATCCCGGTCGAACCAGCTTGCGTCGTACCACCTGGGACCAGCGCACGGAGTTCCAGGCGAGGCCCGACGAATGTGGATGTGGCCTGCGGCATTGCCGGGCCGTTGAGTCCTGCTTCAAGATTGACCTGGACAGGAGCAACAGATGAAGATCACGGACATCAGGGTTGAAACGGCCATCGTGCCAGTCGAGCATCAGTTCGTCTGGCGCAAGGGCCTGCCGGGCTCGGGCACCGAGCAGGACACCATTCGCATCATTATCGAGACCGACGATGGCATCACCGGCGAGGCCCGCGGTTCGCACGGGGCCATCATGCGCGACATCGTCGACCGCCGCCTTCGCCCTGACCTGGTCGGTCACGACCCGCTGATGAAGGAGGAACTCTGGAAGCGGGTCTGGGAGCTCGACCGGCTGGAGGAGATCCCCATCTACGGCCTCGGGCTCGTCGACATTGCCCTCTGGGACCTGACGGCCAAAGCGGCGGGTCTGCCGCTCTACAAGCTGATCGGTGGCTTTCGCGACCGCATTCCCGCCTACGCCAGCACCGTGACCTACAGCACCATCGAGGAATTCCTGGAGATCGCCGACCAGTGCCTCGAGGCCGGGTTCAAGGCGATCAAGTTGCATGCCTGGGGTGATTCGAAAGCCGATGTGAAACTCGGGCAGGCATTACGCAATCACGTTGGTCCGGATATCGAGTTGATGTACGACGGTTCGGCCGGGTTCGACCTGCTCGACGCCATCTATGTCGGACGTGGCCTCGGGGAAGCCGGGTTCTTCTGGTACGAAGAGCCGATGCGTGAGTTCAACATCGATGCCTACCGTCGCCTGCGGGACAAGGTCGAGATCCCCCTGCTCTCCGGTGAGACCTCGGACGGCGCGCATTACAACATCGCCGATTTCATCGCTGCCGACGCCTGCGACCTCGTGCGCACCTCGACGCACTACAAGGGCGGCGTCACCGGGGCACTCCGGATCGCGCACCTCGCCGAGTCGTTCAACATGCGGGCCGAGGTCCACGGCGGTGGGCTGCCGAATCTGCACATCGCCTGCGCGATTCCCAACACCACCTGGTACGAATCACTGGTGAGGACCAACCCGATCATCGTCGAGGACGGGATCGGGCCGGATGGCTGCATCTCCCCGCCTGACGTGCCCGGTATCGGCTGGGATGCTCCATTTGGTTAGCGGCTGGATTGCCCGCCCGTGAGGGTGCCGCCCAGAGAATGCACATAACGCAATGATCGGGCGCGGAATCAATTCGCGCCCGATCATTGTTCGCGGCGATCAGGCTTGCCGGAACCTGGCCGCTCCCTCGCGGTCGATCGTGTCACGAATTTTCTCGACGGCGGTGACGATGTCGTCCATGTCACCCTCCTCTCCCAGGAGTACGTTCTGGGGAATCCAGACCACCTCGTCGCAGATCATCTGCGTCGCTGGAAGGTGCTGGTCGCCATACCGCGTTCGTGGGTTGTCTGCATTCCAGCCCGTGGCCCGCACGTCGAACGTCTGGTTGGCGAAGACTGGTTGCCGATCGAGCGGCAGGACATACCCGCCGCTGCTGGGAATGCCTTCGGCCTGGAGCAACCGCACGAAGTCGGCGCGCGTCAGGCCATCGAAGGCCGCCGAGTCGACGCGGAAGCTGTAGAGGTGCCGGGCATGGACCGTGGTGCGGGCGTCGAGTGCCTGCGGCGTAATCCCCTCGATTTCGGCCAGGCCGGCGTCGAGGTAGCGTCCATTGGCATCCCGGCGCGCAAGCTGGGCCGGATACCGCTCCAGCTGGGCGAGCAGCACCGCCGCGTGAAACTCCGACAGCCGATGGTTCCCGCCCAGCAGGTGATGCTCGAACCACTGCCCGCCTTCCACCCGACCACAGTTCCGCAGCGACCGGATCGCCTCGGCCAATGCATCGTCCTGCGTCGTGGCGATGCCGCCCTCGCCACCAGTCAGGTTCTTCGAGGCCTGCATCGAGAAGCACCCGAAGGTGCCCATCGACCCGGCGGGACGCTCCTTCCATTCGGCGCCATGCGCGTGAGCGGCATCCTCGATGATCGCCAGCCCATGACGGTCGGCGATCTCCTGCAGCCGATCCATGTCGGCCGGGTGTCCGCCCAGGTGCACCGGAATGATCGCCTTCGTCTGCGGTGTGATCAGGTGCTCCACCACCTCGGGATCGATGCAGTAGGTGCCCGGATCGATATCGGCAAAGACCGGCAGGGCATTGGCTTCGAGCACGGCGGTTGCGGTGGCGATGAAGGTGTAGGCCGGGACGATCACTTCATCGCCCGCCCCGATACCGAGCGCCCGCATCGCCAGGGTGAGCGCGGTCGAGCCGTTCGTCACCGCGACCCCGCGCCGGGCGCGGCTGAGTTCCGCGAAGCCCTGCTCGAATGCCGTCACGAACGCTCCCCCATCGGGATCCGACCACACGCCGGATTCGAGCACGGTCTTGAGGTTGGCCAGTTCCGGCTCGCCGGAAATCGGCCACGTGGGGAAGGGGGCAGTGCGAACAGGCGTGCCGTCGAGGGCTGGTCGGTCGGTCATCGGCGGTGTGCTCCGGAAACGAAGGCTGGTCAATCGGGTCCCTGGTCTTTCCCGGCCATCTTCGCCGAAGTTGCCGATTTTGGGGACGATTCGTCGTTGCCGTTCCGGAGCCAGCCTGTCTCTTGCTCGCCGCCAGCCAGACCGGTCACGGGCGCTGCCGGATTTCACCTGCTCCGGCTCGTGGTGCCTGGCCCGACCGCACGATGCCTTCAGTGTGGGCAAATACGATCGCCGCGGCCCGGTCCCGAAGGCCCAGCTTGGCAAGCACATTGCCGAGGTGCGTTTTGACCGTCGCTTCGGAAATGAAAAGGTTGGCGGCGATTTCCGAGTTCGTCGCGCCGGTGGCCAGTTCAAGGAGGACATCTCGTTCGCGCTCGCTGAGCATGTCCAGGTGCTGCCTGGCCGGATGTGCGGTGCCCTGCAATCGTCGAAACGTCATCAGTACGCGTCCCGCCACCTGTGGGTCGAGCCACGCGCCACCCTGGGCCACGCTTCGTACCGCCCGCACGATGTCTTCGCCCGGCGCATCCTTCAGGATGAAACCGGCCGCTCCGGCACCCAGCGCCCCCGCCACCGTGTCGTCATCGTCGAAGGTGGTCAGGATCAACACCGGTGGCGCCGCTTTCTCGTCCGCCAGCAGGCGCGTAGCGGTTGCGCCACCCATTCGCCGCATTCGCACGTCCATCACCACCACATCGGGATGATAGGTCGCGACAGCAGCCAGGACTTCGTCTCCATCGCTGCATTCCGCCACGATCGTGAGATCCGGTTCGGGGCTGAGGATCAGGCGCAGCCCGGCCCGAACCAGTGGTTGGTCGTCGACGAGCAGGATCCGGATCATTGCGTGACTCCGGCCGGAACGACCGCCCGGACAACCCAGTGATCCCCTCGCAACCCGGTTTCCAGTGAGCCTCTGGCAGCGGCAATTCGTTCCTGCATCCCGATCAGGCCACTGCCCCGGCCGTGTCGCGTCGTCGGAACCGCAGCGTTGGTTACCTCGAGCGCGATGCCTTCCGGTGTGGCCCGCAGGTCCACCCTGGCCGGACCGATGCCGTGCCGTGCGGCATTGGTGAGCGCTTCCTGCAGTACACGATAGAGCGCGAGTCCGCATGATGGAGAGGTGCCGAGATCCGATGACTCCATTGCAAGGACCACGGGCAATCCGGCCGCCCTGTACCCGGTAACGAGTGACTCGACGCTCTCCAGGCCGGGCTGGGCCGTGGACGAGGGGTCTGCCTGGTCGTCCCGGAGCAGCCGCACGATCCCTCGGATGTCGGTCAGGCATCCCCGTCCCTGTCGCTCGGCTTCTTCGAGTGTGGCGACTGCGACCTCCGGTTGTCCGCGAACCACCGCCATGCGGGCCGCCGTGATGTGCAGCATGGTCACCGCCAGCGTGTGCGCCACTACGTCGTGAACGTCACGGGCGATCTGTCGCCGATCTTCAAGCGCTTCCTGCCGGACGAGATCGGCCTGGGCCGCCGCAATGAGGGCGTTCGCCTGGTATCCGAGACGGCTCGCATAGCCAGCAACCAGGGCCAGGGCAAACCCCACCTGCCAGGTGATGACGGCCGTCAACGCCGCCCGGCTGTCGGTCAGCCACGCCGCGACCAGCGGTCCGCCGAAGGCGAGGTAGCTGCTCCCGATCACCCACAGCGTGGTGGAGAGTGGAATCGCGGCCAGGGTGATGATCGAGAGCAGGAGGGGCGGCAGGGCCAGCAGCGGATACGCGGCCTCGCTGTGCAGACTGAGGGCGGGAGTGAACCACTGGCCAACGCCAAGTAGGCCAATTGGTCCCAATGCCACCACGACGAACGCTGGCGACGGTCCCTCGTCACCCCTCACCAGCCATCGCAGCCAGGGAAGCATCGCCACTGCCAGCAGGAGCAACGCGAGAATGGCGGGTGAATGGTCCCGGTCGGGGGCCAGCATGGCCACCGCACCTCCCAGCAGCAGCGATCCCAGGGCCATCAGCGGTACGCCGCGATCGATCGCCGTTAGCTGGGTGGAAACGCCCGCGGTCCGCAGGTCGGTCGTCCAGTCGCAGGCGAAGGGTGCCTGGTCGTGGTGGGTGAGAGATGAGTCGTGGGTGCTGGCCATGAGGGGGAAACTCCTGGAGCGTTGATTGCGGTGACTCCAGAGTACAGGAGGGTCATCTGCCGGTGGTATCCCGCCAGTCGATCGAGCGCATGGCGGTGGTGGGTTGCCGGATGACCTGCAACAGCGGTACCCCAAGACCATAGGTAGAGATGCGGCGGCCGGGCGTGATGCTGACGAACCGGTTGGTCGGATCTTCAAGGTCGATGCCGGTCAGGATTTTCTTCAACGCCCCGGTCGCCACGAGGCGGGTGATCTCCGGATCGGTCGAATCAAGGAGGGTAGCCGTGGCCTGGAACTGGATGGCGAATGGCGGGAAGAATGGCACCTTCCGGATCGGTACGCACACGGCCACCCTCGGGTTGTCGGCGATATTTCGCGCCTTGACCGAGTCGTCGTGGATGGTGAGGTAGAGATCGTTGCCCACCAGGGCATACAGCACGCCGGCCACATGCGGACGCTGGGCTCCGGAGCTGGTCGCCAGGGTGCAGAACGAATGACGAGCGAGTTCGCGGCGGACGATCGATCGCTGCCGACCTTCGTCGAATCCGGTCGCCGCCGGAAGCTCGGTGGCAGGGGAGAGGCTGGCGCTGGACATGGGGGGCTCCTTGCAGGGTTAACTGGGTGAGGGAAAGAGGGTCAGGCGCGGATGGCGGCGACGGTGGCGATACCCACCGCGACCGCGCTCGCGACCGAGGCAGCAGTGCGAATCAGGTGCAGGCGATTCCAGGGGGCTTCGAACGCCCGGCGCGCGGTGGAGGCCTGCGAACCGGTGACGTCGCCAGCCCGGTCCAGCGCATCGTTCAGCGGGATGTTTCCCCGGCCGGTGATGACCACGTTGGCGATCTGGAGGATGCAGGCCGCGCCGAGCCACGTGGCCACCGCGCGGTCCTCGCGCCACCAGCTGGCGGTCGCGACACCGAGCAGCACCGGGGCACCGATGAAGACGGAGATAAAGGCCGGATTGATGATCGCGCGGTTGATCTGCTGGAACGTCGCGACGAAGGCATCGTCGTTGACTGACTTCAGGCCCGGCATGATCGCGACCTGGAATGCCGCGAAGATGCCGGCACTGAGTCCAGTCGCGACTCCGGCAGCGGCCAGAACGGTGGTTGGCCAGAAGCCGGGAGCGTCCGGCGTGGTGATCTGGAGCGCGGCAAGCTGGGGGAGTGACATGGGTGAAGGCACCTCCTGTGGGGCTGGATCAAGGTGTCTTCAGTGTGTCGCGCTGGCGTGGCCAGGGCATCAGACCCGAGGATGAATCACCATCCGCCCACGGGATGAGGTGAGAGGATCCCGTGGGTGGGTGGCGTCGTGAGCAGGCTTCAGGCAGCTTTGCACCAGGGCCGTTCCCGATCCTTGCTGATCACGGCCGGGAGGGCATGAACCTCGGCCGGGGTGGTGGCTGGGGACGTGATCTGCATCGAGCCAACGGTGCCGGATCGGAGGTCGGCCGCACGTACCTGCTGGAGGGCGTACCCGCGCGGATCGACGAATTCACGAACGGCATCCGCCAGGCGGCCGATCAGGCCCCGGGTTCCATTCCAGCGGGCCACGTCTCTGGCAAGCATCTGCTGGTGAAACGCCTGCTGCTCCTTGCTGCGCTCGAACTGGCGAACGGTGATGTCGAGGTCACTCATGATCGGATGCATGGTGTGCTCCTTTGCGTCCTTCCCGACGCGTGTCTCGTTTGGTCTGCTACGATCATGCCCGCAGAAGTGGCCCCGAGCCATTGCCAATTCGTGCGAGTTTCGTCAGCCACTTTGCGCTGTTTCAGGGACGACCAATTCCTGCCGGATGCGACCTCGCGCTTCCGGAAATCGTTCTGCCCGAGCGGCAGATCGCTCGTTGGCTGGCTTGCAGGTAGGACGTGCCAACGGGGTGGATGTGAGATATCGCGCATAAGCTGTGCGCAACCCGGTTCGGTGAATTGTTGGAGAAAGGGATGTGGTGCGATGGACCTTATGATTCCAGTCGACCGTTCACGGAAGGTGCCGCTGGTCGACCAGCTCTCCGAGGGCATCCGGGCGGCAATCGCGACCGGCACGCTTGCCGCCGGCACCCGCTTGCCATCCACCCGGGAACTGGCACGCCAGCTTGGACTCACCCGGTTCACGGTCGATGATGCCTACTCACGCCTCGTCGCCGAGGGATACCTCGAGTCGCGTCATGGCTCGGGGACGTTCGTTGCCGAGCGGGTACGACTCCCGCAGGCCACGTCGCCCGGCGATGCGGTGGTGGTCCCGGATGTACGCCTCTCGGCCTGGGCCCGGCGACTGCCCAGCCAGATCGAGCCCGATCTGCCGCCAACCGGGGTCGAGTTCAACTTCGAGGGCGGAGTTCCGGCCTTCGAGTTGCTCCCCCTCACCACCTGGCACCGGCTGATCGCCCGTGAGGCCCGGCGGCAGGATCTCGCTCAGTACATGTACGGCGAAACCGCCGGCCTGCCCGAACTGCAGGAGGAGATTGCCGCCTGGGTGAGTCGGTCCCGGGGTGTAACCTGCGGGCCAGACCAGGTGATCGTCACGAGCGGGGCCCAGCAATCGATGGATCTGGTGGCCCGGCTCACCCTCGATCCTGGGACCGCCGCCGTGGTGGAAGACCCCTGCTATCGCTGGGTGCGCACCATTACCGGCGTGACCGGGGCCACAGTGCATCCGGTGCCGGTAGATGGTGACGGACTCCAGGTGGACCTCCTGCCGGGGGCCGATGCCAACCCCCGCCTGGTCTGCGTCACGCCCTCACACCAGTATCCGACCGGTGGGGTACTGCCCCTTGCTCGGCGCCTCGACCTCCTGGAGTGGGCGCGTGCGGTCAACGCGCTTATCCTCGAGGACGACTACGATGGCGAGTTGCGCTACGGTTCGCGGCCGCTCCCGGCGCTGGCCGCGCTGGCCAATGCCCCGGGTGGACTGGCCAATGTCATCTACATGGGATCGTTCTCCAAGGTGCTTTATCCTGCCTTGCGTCTTGGATATCTGGTCGTGCCGCGACGGCTGGTCGATGTCTTCGTGGCGGCCAAGGCCACGGCCGACCGCCATGCTCCCACCCTCACCCAGGCGATCGTGGCGGCATTCATCCGTGAAGGGCATTTCGAGCGGCACCTCCTCCGGATGCGCCGCGCCTACGCCAGCCGGCACGACGCGCTGGTCGGGGCCATCGAGCAGTACCTCGCCGGGATTGCCTACCGGGACTATGCGACCACGTCGGCTGGACTGCACCTGATGGTCCGGATCGACCGCGATGTCCCTGAAGCAGATCTGGTGGCCGGGGCCCGGGCCGCCGGGATCGCGGTGGAGGGCGCGAACAGGTGCTTCTTCACGCCGCCCGCCCAACCGCACATCTTTCTCGGCTACGCCCAGATGCCCGAATCGCGCCTGCGCGAGGGCGTGGCTCGCCTGGCGCAGGTCATCCGGGAGCTGTGAACGATCAGGAAGCCAGGATGCTGGCAATCGCCTCGTCCATCAGCGGCTCGACCTCCGGAGCGAACGGTCCGGGCAGGAGGAAGTACGGAGCAGCCTCCCCTGCTTCGTAACCACCCTCGACCAGGATGCGGCTGGTCGGTATGTAGCCGGTCATGCCATTCGCGTACCCCAGCGGCAGCACTGCGCCCTGGCTCAGTTCCCGGATCCGGAGACCGTAGTCCGCGACGATTTCACCGTTCATGGCGAGCAGTCTGCAGCTCGGGCCGAGATCGAGTCGCTGGAGTTCGAGCGGAATGGACGGCGTGTTCCACTCGGGATGAGCGAGCAGGGCACGCGCCAGTTCACCCTCCACGCCTTCCGCCAGCGCCTGGTGTCGCAGCGTCTCGTCGGTGGGGATGGCGGCAAAGGGCAGCTCGACTGTCAGTAATCGGGCGGAGAGCGAGATATCGGAGATGGGCTCGCCTCCATCGCTGGCCAGCAGGCGTTCTACCTCGCTCGCCAGCCGGTCGCCAGTGGCCACGACCTCGGCATCGCCTCCGCGCAGGGACTCCCGTCCGCTGGCGGCAACCGGGTTGATGTCGCCACAGCATCCCTGCAGGAAACTGGCGGTCACCCCGAGGTGCGTCTCCAGGCGATCCATCGCCACTCCGCAAAACTCCGCCGAGACCAGAGGCTCCTGGGTGATCACCGGATGACAGGCGAAGTGAACCCACAGGGCGGCAGGCGTTCCGTCGGTCCGGTCGAAACACAATACGGTCAGGCATGGATCGGTTGGGCCCGCCGGGTTACGCGCATATCGGCGATTGAAACCGATCTCGCAGGTGCCCGTGAACCGCCGGAGGGTGACGGGTTCCAGCGCAGCCATGGCCCTGGCAGTCGCGGACACGACGCGCTCCCGCAGCAGAGTGGTGTAGTCGGGGTCGAGCACCCCAATCTCGCGGGAGGCGCGTATGGCCGTTTGCGGGGCCGAATGCGTATGCGTGGCGGAGAGCAGCACGTAATCCGGCGATGTTTCGGCAATCGTGGCGATCTCGGTCCGCAGGCTCGATGCATCCTGCTGGCCCCACCAGAGGAGGTCGGCCGCAACCACTACCACCCGGCGCCGTACACCAACCTGGTCTGACTCCAGCACCGAGACGCGCGCCCGCAACGGCTGTGAGACGCCCCGGGAGGGTTCGGTGCGAGCGGCGAATCCAGCGAGCGTGAGCGGCCAGTTCGGCGTAATGTCGGCCATGGCCGAGCCAAGGGAGAGGGTGGTCATCTTGAGGTCCGCCTGCAGGTCACGAGAATCGGTGGCTGGAGATGCCAGGCTCTTCCGGGAGTGGGTAAGCACCATCGACAAGGGAGATTGGGCTCTTGTCTGGCAGGAGGCCGCTTTCCATGTAGAGCGTGTTGGGCAGGGCGGCGAGCAGGTGGAGATGCGCTCCGCCGCCATGCGAGGCGTAGGGAATGTTGAACCCGTGGGCCATGATGCCGATCTCCAGGCACTCGGTCAGGCCACCGGCCCGCCGGAGGTCGGGCTGGATCACACCAACCCCGCCCTGGGTCAAAAGTTCTCGAAACTGCGCGATTCCGTAACGATTCTCGCCAGTTGCGATGGGGATACGTAATCGCTGACTAAGGGTGAGGTGACCGGCGATGTCGTCGGCGCGGATTGGCTCCTCGAACCACGTACAGCCCAGTTCCTGGTAGACCTCCCCGCGCCGGAGCGCCTCGCTCACCGAGAGCGCCTGGTTGGCGTCGACCATCAGTGGTGCATCCGCGCCGATCGCCGTTCGCACCACCTCGATCCGGCGCACGTCTTCGGCGAGCGTCGGGCAGCCAACTTTCATCTTCACCCCGGCGAAGCCCTGCTCCATTGCCTTGCTGCAGACTGCGGCCAGGCCCGCTTCGTCCAGTTCCAGCCATCCCACCATCGCGTAGGCGGGCACCCGGGTCCTCTGCGCCCCGAGCAGGCGCCAGACTGGTTGCTGGAGGGCATGTCCCATCAGATCCCATAGGGCAAGGTCGATGGCGGCGATCCCGAACAGGGCGAATCCGGCCGTCCCGTGGTAGTCGGTCAGTTTCCAGAGCCGGTCCCGAATTCCGCGAATCAGGAACGGGTCCGTGCCGATGATTTCCGGCGCCAGCTCCTGTTCGATCAGGGATGCCAGCAGCGACGGGCTGGCCGCAACCCGTCCAAAGTAGGTCTCGCTGCTGCCGGACACGCCCTCGTCGGTGTGGATCGTGATCCGGGTTGAGCCGTTGCGATCGAGCAACTGGATGGCGTCGCGAACCGGATGTGGCTTGGGTGCCGACTGGTAGCTGACGTCGATGCCGGTGATCTTCATGCGCGGTCCCCCTCGGTACGTGGTACGTGGTTCGTGACCGGCATCATCCGGGGGATTCATCGTTGTGTCGACCGCTCTGGTCAACTACCAGGCATGGTCGTCAGGTCACCCGCGTTGGCGGCCAGAGGAATCAGGTCGGTCGCGGAAATGCAGAGGTGCACGGTCTCGCCGACCCGCGGTACGTGGTGTCGTCCGTCGTGGGGCAGGTCAATGCGCAGCGAAAGATCGCCCGGCAGGCGCGTCCAGATGCTGCAGAAGGTGCCCTTGAACGTGACGTCGGTCACCGTCGCCGGCCAGCCAGACTCCGCCAGCCGAATCCGGTTCGCTCGGAGGGCGAACGTGACCGTCTCGCCCGGAGCGGCTGTCGCCCCGGGCAGCGTCACATCATGAGCCCCGATCCGCACCACGGCCAGCGCCGCATCCCGTGCGGTGACGACTCCGGTCAGGATCTGGGCACCGAGGAACCTCGCGACGAACGATGTCCGGGGTTGATCAAAGATCTCTGCTGGTGTGCCTGTCTGCTCGATGCGTCCCGCATTCATCACCGCAATATGGCTGGACATCGCCAGGGCTTCTTCCTGGTCGTGCGTCACCGCGATGAAGGTGATGCCGGTTCGGCGCTGCAGGTGCAACAATTCGTCCTGCATCTGGCGGCGGAGGTTTGCGTCAAGGGCGGTCAATGGCTCGTCGAGCAACAGTACGGTTGGCTGCAACACCAGCGACCGGGCCAGCGCCACCCGTTGTTGCTGGCCGCCAGAGAGCTGGTCGGGAAGGCGTGACTCGAAACCGGCCAGGTCCACCAGGGCCAACGCGTCCGCCACCTGCTGTCGACGCTGGCTCGCCGGCACTCGGCGCATCCGGAGGCCGTAGTCCACATTTTGCCCAACGGTGAGGTGCGGGAAGAGGGCGTAGCGCTGGAAGACCATCGCCGTCGGTCGCCGGTGCGGCGGCTTCCCCGAAGCGTCCTCTCCCGCAATCCGGACGCTCCCGCTGTCGGGGGCAACGAACCCGCCGATGATCCGCAGCAGCGTGGTCTTGCCACAGCCCGATGGGCCGAGCAGGGTGATGAAATCGCCGGGCGCAACCGCCAGCGAGACGTTATCGACCGCAATGTGCGTGCCGAATCGTTTGGAGATGTGGTCTAGCTCGACATCGGGAGGCGACACGGCCGGGAAACGACTCCGGGGTGAGGGCGGAGGACATGGTGTTCAGCCTACCCCATAGACCAGACCCTTGCCTTCTCCACCGTTTCCCGATACCGGAGTGGCCGTAACCCACCCGTGAGAAACCTGCCGGATTTTCATTGACATCAGGCGTTGGCGATCCGTATGCTCACCAGAGCAAATGGTCGATGACGACTAATTGGTGTCGTCTAACCGGAATCGAATAACCATGGCTCCTTCTCTCACTCCATTGGCCCTCGGAATTCTCAGTACCCTGCGCGATCGGCCCATGCACCCGTACGAAATCCGCCAGACCATGCTCGAGCGCAAGCACGACGAAATCATCCGCATGCCAGGTGGGTCGCTCTACAGCACCATCGACCGCCTGTTGGCCGATGGCTACATCGAGGTGATCGGCACCGAGCGCGCCGGGAAGCGTCCCGAACGCACGATCTATGACCTGACTCCTGCCGGGGAAACTGCCCTGCTTGACTGGCTTCGGCAGGCACTGGTAACCCCCGGCACCGATGCGTCGCAACTCGCCTCGGTAATCGCCTTCCTCCCACACCTGATGCCTGATGAAGCCCGGTCATTGCTCGTTACTCGCCAGGAAGCGCTGCGCAACCTGTTGGCCGAGCACGACTCCACCATGCAGGACCGGTTCTGGAGCCGGATGCCCCGCATGTTTCGCCTCCATGGCGAGTACCGGGCGGCGCTCTGGCGGGCCGAACTGGACTGGGTCACCTCACTGGTGGCCGACATCGAACGCGGAAACCTGAGTTGGCCACCAGTCATCGTGGCCTGGCACCAGCGGCGTGGCACCTGGCACGCCAACAACGTTGAGATGGCCGCAGCGCCGGGAGAAAACAACACATGACCAACGCGGAATCACCTGAGAGCGGATCCAGTCGGTTTGACTGGCTGGGTCGTCTCGTCTCCGGTCGCCTCAAGTGGGCGGTTGTCGTGTTCTGGGTATTGGTGGTGATCGCCACGCTCCCCCTCGCCAGCCGCATCGGTGAGGTGGAGGACAACGGCAGCCGGGCCTTCCTGCCCGGGTCGTCCGAATCCCTCGAAGTGCTCGAACTGCAGGACCAGTTCGCCAGCACCGGCTCCACCACCGCTGTCATCATCTACCATCGCGACGGCGGCCTCGCCGACGCGGACATGGCAACCGTCCAAACCGACGCCGAGGAGATCGCGGCAGCCAGCGACAGCTTCCGGGTCACCGATCCGATTCCGTCAGAAGATGGGACCGCCATCCTGCTGACGGTGATCGTGCCGGACACCGATGAAGAGCAACTCGATGCCGACGTTGCCACCATCCGCGATATCGTCTCGGCCGACCTCGACGAGGGCCTTGTCGCCAAGGTCACCGGTCCGGCCGGTATTGGCGTGGATCTCGGCAAGGTCTTCCAGGGCATCAACGGCCGCTTGCTGGCGGCGGCAGCCGTGGTCGTCGCGGTCCTGCTCCTGATCACCTATCGCAGTCCGTTCCTCTGGATCATTCCCCTGCTCGTGGTCGGATTCGCCGACCGCCTCGCCACCGCCGTGGTCTTTCTCCTCGCGAAAACCTTCGATTTCGGCACCAGCGGGCAAAGCGTTGGCATTATGGCCATCCTCGTCTTCGGCGCCGGAACCGACTACGCCCTGTTGCTGATCGCCCGCTATCGGGAGGAGTTGCGGCAGGAAGAGTCGGAGGCGCAAGCCATGCGCATCGCCATCCGACAGGCCGCCCCGGCCATCCTCGCCTCCGGCGGCACCGTGATGCTCGGCCTGGCCTGTCTGATCGTGGCCGATCT
Source organism: Chloroflexota bacterium (assembly GCA_023415845.1). GTDB lineage: Bacteria > Chloroflexota > Chloroflexia > Thermomicrobiales > UBA6265 > JACCYX01. The sequence goes on from JAEZJB010000140.1 coordinate 19,481, forward strand.
CAATTCCAACCGCTACCTGGCTCCCGTCGGTATCGCCGGCATCCTCTGCGCCTTGCTGCTGACGCTCACCCTCCTGCCCGCCCTGCTCGTGATCGTGACCCGCAAGGTCTTCTGGCCGTTCGTGCCGCACTATGGGTCCGAATCTGGTGAGAACTCGAGCATCTGGGCCCGCATCGGGCACTGGGTCGCGGCCCGCCCTCGCCCGGTCTGGATCGGCACGACCATCTTCCTTGTGGTGCTCGCGCTGGGCGTGACCCAGTACCAGGTGTCGTTCACCCAGAACGACCAGTTCACCAACAAGCCGGAAGCGATCCAGGGCGCAGAGTTGCTCGCCGAGAGTTTCCCCGCCGGCAGTGGCTCCCCCACCATCGTCATCGCCAACAAGGCCCAGACCGAGGCGGTGCTCGGTGCCATCCAGGGCGTCGATGGCGTCGCCAGCGCCAACCCTGCGGGTGAGACCGACGATCTCGTCCAGTTCACCGTGACTCTCGATGCCGAACCAGGCTCCGATCGCGCCTTCGATATCGTGCGCGACCTGCGTGAGACGGTCCACGCCATCCCCGATGCCAATGCGCTCGTCGGTGGGTCGGACGCCGAAAACCTCGATACCGGTGAGGCCAATCAACGGGACCAGCTCGTGACCATCCCGTTGGTGCTGACCGTGGTCTTCATCGTCCTCGCCATCCTGCTCCGCTCGATCCTGGCGCCGGTCCTGTTGCTGGCCACCAGCGTCCTCTCGACCATCTCGGCGCTCGGCGTCACCGTGGTTGTATTCCGATACTGGTTCGGCTACGACGGTATGCAGGCGGGCGTGCTGCTGCTCGGCTTCGTCTTCCTGATCGCCCTCGGCGTCGACTACAACATCTTCCTCATGAGCCGCGTGCATGAGGAAAGTCCGTTGATCGGCACCCGCGCTGGCATGCTGCGCGGCCTGACGGTGACAGGTGGCGTGATCACCTCCGCCGGTATCGTGCTGGCAGCCACCTTCGCCGTCCTAGGCATTCTGCCGCTGGTCGCCCTCGCCCAGGTTGGCTTCCTGGTCGCGTTCGGTGTGCTGATGGACGCGCTCCTGGTCCGCTCGATCCTTGTCCCGGCGATTACGCTCGATCTTGGCAAGCGCATCTGGTGGCCGAGCGCCCTCAGCAAGCGAGACGGCACGCCAGAAGGCGAACCCGCCTGATCCAATCCGATCTGCAGGCGTCACAGCACCAGGCCGGCCGGGACATTCCCGGACCGCCTGGTGTTTGCGCGTATGTGGTTCAACCAGGAACCATCTGGGCCGGTCGTCATCTGCCGGGCGATACACTGAACGCTGCCGGTGGCCCAATACCACCGGATTTCCATCGTTCCGGGTTCCTGCAGAAAGGAGACGTGCCATGCGCCCGCCCCGGCCACCGCTGTCTCCATGGATTGTCTTGCTGATCATCAGCCTCGTGCTGCTTGCCCGCCTGCCGTTCTTCGGCATGGCCGCACACCGCTACGACGCCTACGGTATGGCCGAGTGGACCTGGGCCCTCGCCGAACGCGGCCCCACCAGGTTCTACGACCTGGCCCTGGAGGTCGCTCCCGACCACCTGCCCGGCGATCTCTGGATCCTCTGGCTGATGGGGGCACCGCTCCACGCGCTCGATCCCGGCTTCGACTTTTACGCTCACCCCTACACGCTAATGCTCAAGACCGTCGCGCTCCTCGCCGATCTCGCCATCGCGCTCGGCTTGCTGGCGATCGGCTGCAGGTTGGGCAAACCCACGCTCGGCACCGGGTTGGCGGTCGCTTTCGCCCTCAACCCGGCGGCGATCATCATCTCTGCGGTCTGGGGCCAGTGGGACGCCCTTTCGGTGGCCGCGATTGTGGTCGCGCTCTACGCCCTCCTCGGCGGGCGCTGGACACTGGCGGCGGTCTGCGCCGTCTTCGCCTGCCTGGTCAAGCCGCAGTTGGGGATCATCCTGCCCGGAATGCTCATTTACCTGAGTCGGACATCGCTCGTGGGGTTCGTCTGGCGCGACTGGCCCTGGCGCAAACTCCTGGCAGCGGCAGCAGCCGGCGTCGCGACGTTCTATGCGCTCTGCCTGCCATTCGGGGTGAGCCTGTTCGGGCTTTTCACCCCCTGGTCGATCGGAGACCGGCTCGCCTTTGCCGCCGACCGCTACCAGTCCACCACCCTTGGCGCCTTCAATCTCTGGCTGCTGCCAATCGGCCGCGAGGTCGCACCGCTGGATTCCGACTACCTGGTCGGCAGCCTCACCTACCGCGAGGTGAGCATCTGCCTCCTCGTCCTGGCCTGCGGCATCGCCTGGTGGGGAGCTGGCCGCCTGCCCGATCCGCGTGCCGCCCTGCTCTGGTCGTCGGTGGTCACCACCTTGGGTGTCTTCCTATTCGCGACCCGCGTCCACGAGCGATACCTCTTCCCGGCGATGGCGCTCTCGTTCCTGCTGGTGCTGGTCCAGCGGCGCGCATGGTGGATTCCGGCCGCGCTCTCTCTGACGCTCTTCCTCAGTGTCTGGAGCTCTCTCGCCTGGGAATGGGTACCGGGCGGCACAACCTTTGGCGTCTCCCGCGACCTGATCGTCCGCGTGCTTGCTCTGGTCAACCTGCTGGCCTTCGGCGGCGTCCTGAAGCTCGGTTGGGATCACCGGTCACGCCAGGCACCGCCAGTCGAGGTCCCATCGTCCCGCCTCTCCCCCTCGTCCATGCAGGGCGACGCGGTCTAGGGGGGCTGGATCATGGATACGACAAGAGGCGGCTCCCTACGATCTGGGAGCCGCCTCCGTTCCGTGCCGGCGGCGTCAGGGCGCGGGAGTTGCCGCCTCCGTGCCAGGAAGCAATTCCCCATTCCACGCGCCAGCGACATCGACATCGTCGCCCAGCAGTCCCTGCGCCTTCAACCAGTCCCCATACGAGTTCCAGCGGTCAGCGGTCTGCAGCCCAAACGGGATCGTTCCGTCGTCGGTCCAGAGCGGAATCAGCAATTCCAGGCCTTCCAGTTCGACATCGGGCAGCAGGTCCGGCGATTCGGCCACCAGCAGGTCGATGGCGGTCTCCGGATCGGCAATCGCGTCTTCATATCCCCGCTGGAGCGCCCCCAGCATCGCGCTGACCATCTCGGGCTGGCTGGCAATGGTGCTTTCCCCGGACACCAGAACCAGCTCGTAGTAGTCCGGCACGCCCCATTCCTCAACCCGGAAGTAGCGCACCGGTGACCCCTCGCGCTCGGCGAGGATCGTTTCGTGGGTCCAGTAGACCCCAATCACCGCATCGGCCCGTTCGCTCAACACCGCCGGCATCAGGTCGTAGCCCACATTCACCATCGTGACGTCGTCGAGGGTAAGTCCCACTTCGGCCAGAATGGTGGTGATGAAGGCTTCGTCCGCCGGCAGGCCGGAATTGGCGATGGTCTTCCCGGCGAGGTCGGCCGGCGTCTCGATCTCGGAATCGGCGAGCACCATCAGCGAGTTCAGTGGGTGCTGCACCAGCGCCGCGACCGATACGATTGGAATCTCCTGCTCCCTCGCAAACAACACTTCCGACTGGTAGGAAATTCCGAACGTGTCGCGCCCGGCGCCCACGGTCTGCAGCACCGTCGTCGGGTCCGACGGCACCGAGATCGTCACGTCCAGCCCGGCTTCGGTGAAATACCCGCGCTCCTGGGCCATGAAGATTCCAGCGTGGTTGGCGTTGGGATACCAGTCGAGCGCCAGCGTCACCGGCGTGAGTTCCTGGGCGGCAACCTGAATCGCTGGCGTCCCCAGGGCGACGACCGATGCGGCCGCGACCCCGGCGGCAGCGAAGTGGCGACGAGTCAGTGAACGATTTGTTGTGGGCATGGATGTTCAGGTCCTCACGTTTCCTGCGCGGGGATTATCCCGATCAGGTGCGACGGTCGGTGGCGGTGAGCCACCCTCTCAGCCCGGTCCGTCCGAGCTCCCGTTGGGGGATGAATTGTGCCCCTAGTGTACGGGATTGCCCCGTAGTGGCCCAGCATCATGGGCGATTTGCTATCGTGTGAACGCATGCTGAACGTCAATGCGGGGGATGCCTGAATGCTGGTTGGGCGAGAGCGGGAACTGGCGGCGATGCGATCTGCGCTGGCCGGGATCGGTCCATCCCGGGGAGTGGCACTGTTCGTCAGCGGTGAAGCCGGAATCGGCAAGAGTTCGCTCCTGCAGGCCGTGCGCGACGAGGCGACCCAAGCCGGTGCAGTGGTCGCCCTGACCGCTGGCATCGAGGGCGGCTGGGCTCCCCCTTTTGCCGCCTGGCGTGGCCTGCTGCAACCTCTTGGCATCGACGCGGCGGTCCTTGATGGCCGCGACGGTGAGAGCGTGGAGCAGCAACGCTTCCGCCTCGTTCAGGAGATCATCGCCGCCATTCGTGGCGTCGCGATCCGGCGACCGGTCGTGCTGGTGATCGACGATCTGCAATGGGTCGATCTCCCCTCCCGGGACATCCTGGTGCCGGTCTGGCAGGGCATCGGTTCGGCCCGGGTCATGCTGGCCGGAGCCTGGCGGACCCCGCTCGCCGAGCACGATCCCACGGTTGCCGACCTCGTCGCGGCGCTCTATCGCCAGCCGGGCATCCAGTGGCTCGAACCGGCCGGTCTGGCGGAGGGTGATCTCGAAACCATCTTCCGAAGCCACGGATGGGAACCCGACGGTGCAACCACCCGCTCCCTGGCTGAGCGAACCCGTGGAAATCCCTTCTTCGCCACCGAACTGGCCCGCCTCGGCCCCGCCGTCGACGAGATTCCGACCTCGGTCCGCCACGTCATCCGGCAGCGGTTCGAAACCATGCCCGAACCGACCCGCCAGATACTGCGGCTGGCGGCGATCATGCCCGACACAGTCTCATTTGCATTGCTGGGTGCGCTGACCGGGTTACCGGATGAATCGCTGCTCGATGCGCTCGACCCGGCCCTGGCCAGCGACCTGATCCACGAAGTTCCAGGTCGGCCCGAGGTCTACGCGTTCCGCCACGGCCTGGTCAGGGAAGTGATCGCCGCCGAATGGCAACCGGGTCGCCGGGTCCGCGCCCAGCGTCAGGCGGCGGAAGTGCTGGCCGCCCAGGATGGACGCGCCGGCGACATCGCGCGCCACTACGCGGCGTCCCGCTCGCTTCCCGGTGCCGAAGCCGGCATTCCGTTTGCCCTGGCTGCCGCCGAGGAGGCCCTGGCAGGGTACGATTTCGCCCTCGCGGCGGAGATGTTCACGATTGCCGCCGATCTGGCCAGCGCCCAGGGAGCGGCCCGGCGTGGCGAGATCGAAGTGCAGCGGGCTCTGGCCCTGCTGAATGCCTTGCAGATCAACCAGGGTGAACTGGCAGCCGAGCGCGCGGTGAATCTGCTGCAGCAGGGTGGGGTGTCGTCACTGGTCATGGCGGAGCACTGCTGGCGGCTCGCGCATACCCTCAATGCCGTCGATGCCAGTCCTGCCCTGCGCAACGAGATACGCGACGTGGGGTTGGGTGTGCTGGGTGACCGGCGCGATCTCGCCTGGGCCCGCCTGCGCCTGCTGGGCGACGCGATTACGGCAGTCCCGAATCCCACCCTCCATGTCGCAATCTGGCATGGCTACGATCCCGCTGCCCGGTCGATCGTCTTGCAGCGTGGCAGCGAGGAAGACCAGGCCCAGGCCTTCGAGTCGTTCGATGTCCGCACGCCCGCCGAGACCCGCGACCTGATTGCCAGGGCAAGGAATTGGCGGCATGCGAGAGCGACACTCCGTGGATTGACCGTGGCGGCCAATGATCTCACCTACCGTCAGGGAGAGTTTCGGTCCGCGATTGGTATCTGGCGGGAGATCCTTGATCTGGCACGTCGAGTCGGTGCGGTAGGCTGGCAGGGCAACGCCCTCAATCAGATCACGCTGCTCCAGATCGCGCTCGGGGATTTTGCTTCTGCGACACAAACCAAGCACCTGGCTGATCAGGTCAATGACCAGCTTGGAGCGGCCGCCGACGCTGACGCACTGCAAATGGAGCGTGACTTTGCCCTCACCTGTTACCTCGATGGTGACTGGCCAGGGCTCGCAACGTTCTGGCTCGAATTTACCGCCGATCCGCCACTGGGTCTCGAAGCACAACTGGCCACGCCGCTCTATGCGGCCATGGCGGCCGTTGCCGCCGTCAGAGCCAGTACTGGCCTGAGCCGAGTGCAGGAGTTGCTCGATGCCGTCGCCCGCCTGGCGACCGGCGACGGCGTCTTGCTAAAGAATGGCATGGTCGGCTGGGCCGGCGAGGCGGTCTTCCTGTTCGGAGATCAGGCGCGGGCCGCCACGTTTGAAGGGTTGGCCCGGCAGCTGATGGAACAGGGGGTAGGCGACTATCCGCAGACCAGTCTCGCGCTCACTCGCGCCCGGATGATGGCTCTGCAGGGCAAGGCGGAAACCCGGGCCTGGTACGACCGGGCGATCTCGTCGCTGGATGAGTCCGGACAACAACCGCTGCAGGGGATTGCGTTTCTCGAGCGAGCCTTGCTGCCGGGCACCGCGGCGTCGATCCGGGCGCGTGACCGGGAGCACGCGACAGAAATCTTCACGACGCTCGGGATGACCACCTGGCAGGAGCGGGCGAGCGCGGCCGGGATGCAGTCGACGAAGCCGGACCTTGGTGGGTTGTCGAAGCGCGAGATCGAAGTCCTGAATCTTGTCGCTCGGGGCTACTCCGACAAGCGGGTCGCCGATACGCTCTTCATCAGCCAGCGCACGGTGAACGCCCACATGCGGAACATGCTGACGAAGACCGATTCAGCCAATCGCACGGAGCTTGCGGCCTGGGCTCAGCGCGCCGGTATACTGGAAATGCAGTGAATCGCGGGTCCATCAGCAAAAGTTGTTCTCCATTCATCCGGGAGAGGTGCAGCATGGCGGGGCAGATCGATCGACGTACGGCGTTGGCGGCGGCAGGTATTGGCGCACTCGGAGTCACCGGCCTGCTGGCGCGAGGTGTCTCAGCGGCTCACAGCAGTGGTGCCGGGATTGTCGCGGGCGGATCACTGGCGGGGGCGGCTGGTGATATCCAGTTCTCAGCCTTCGGATCTCGAATTGAATACAGCGACGGGCACGAAACGTCCCAGATTGGAACCCTGGCCTGGTTCGATCCCGCTGGCCTCGATGGCGGACCAGTCACCCTGACGCTCGTTCAGGTTGCCAGCTATGGCCCGGGCGACACCGATGACACCCGCGTGCTGGCGGGAACGGTGGCGGTCAACGGTGTCGGCGAGGTGCCTTTCTCCCTGGTGATGGTCGATGCTGGCCCCATTGGCGAAGCAGTCGACAGCGTGCACCTGACGGTCGGACCGGGCGCCGCTGGCGATGGCATGATGGCGACCCCATCAATGGAGTTCACCTACGAGGCGTCCGGCGAACTCACCGCCGGCGATATCCAGATTTTCAGTCAGGTATTCTGAGCGAGCCTGTCATCGCCACTCGTCTCCAGCCCACCGTGACCCGCAAATTCCCCAGATCGTCGACCGAATTGATGCCGCCCGATAGTTGCGTACGTACAGCCCTTTCGCTATAGTCGTAGCAGAGGATTCCGCATGTCGGAAATCGAATCTGCGCGAGAGGACGGTGCGTGGGAAATCGCTGCCAGCCGCTGGGCTGGATTGTTCGTCTTGGTCTGTTGCTGGGCGTCGCCTGTGCCCTGGTCGTGCCGTCGGGAATACCGTCTGCCGACGCCCAGGGAGCGCCAACGCTATTGGTCAATGGGAGTGAGGGGCCGCTCACTGTCCCGCTTGGCGCCGATCTGAACGTTTCCCTGACGGGACTGGTGCCAGATTCTTCGCTGACGGTCGCCTGGTACGTCGGCGCCGATTGCGGTCTCGGCTTTAGCGGGGTCGAGAATGGCAGCGCCTCCGACACAGGCACCTACAGTGGAACCCTTGAGTCCCCCTCAGGTGCGCCTGCTACCTGGTTCGTGCGGGCGACCAATGGTCCCAACAATTCGAACTGCGTGCAGGTGAGCTGGATTTCGGCCCCGCAAAGTCCAACCCCGGATCCGACTGCCACCACCGCTCCGCCCCCGACGCCAACGCCAACCATTCCACCTTCTCCCACCCCCACGGTTACCCCCTCTCCGGAACCAAGTCCCACTCCCGATCCCGGCCCCCTGGTCCTGACCGTCAACGGTGGGGCGGGACCATTGATCGCCCGCGCCGGCGATACGGCCGTGCTGGAGATGACTGGTCTCGTCCCCTTACGTGATTTCCAGCTTCATCTCTCCCTGCAGCCAACCTGCACTGACGCCGTCACCGAAATTCCCTTCACTGGTAGTGCCAGCTCCTACCGGTACCAGGTGGTTGGGGTTTTCTCGGCAGGGAGCACCTACTCCTACCGGGTGGTGCAGGACGGCCGGACGAGCAACTGCGTCACCATCTCGATTCCAGCCGCCAGCACCGCAACGGCAACGTCGACCACCGTTCCGACTGCGACTGCGACTGCGACTGCGACTGCGACTGTGACGCCGTCGCCGGAGCCCACCGCTACAGCCTCGGCCACGTCGACCACAATTCCCACCAGTACGCCGTCCCCAACCGTCACTCCGGTTCCCACTGGCACCATGCCACCCACTGCCACGGCAACCAGTACCGCCACGACGACGCCTGCACCGACCGCGACCAGCACCTCCCTGCCAACTGCCACGGCGACGCTTGCTCCAACCGCGACCGCCACGCTGTCACCGACCGCCACCAGTCCCTCGGTACCGATTGAGATCACGTTGACAGCGGGTGGTTCCCTTGGCCCGGTGGTTGTTCCAGTCGGCACCAGTCTCAACTTGCATGGAACGGGCCTGGTCGCCAACGAACCATTCACCTACGCCGCGTACGCCGGCGGGGATTGCGGGCTCGACCTCAGGGCTGCCGACGACTTCACCGCCGACGCCATGGGTGAGTGGACCGGTGCAACCCTGGCCTCGGATGTTCCTGCCACCTGGCGGATTCGCCTGAGTGATGGGGCCAACACCTCCAACTGCGTCGAAGTCACCTGGCAACCAGCGGAGCCAGATTCGAGCCCGACCCCGACCGCCACCGCCACCAGCACCGTCGCCGCTACCCTGACAGTTCCCGCTACGGACCAGGCGACCATCACCCCCGACCCCACTGCGACCGAATGGCCGACGTCTACCAGCGAGCCAGGTCCAACCGATCCGTCCGTTTCGACCATGACGCCGACCGTGCCAGCGACCTCGGCCAGTGCAGCGCCGCTTCACACGATGGTTCCCACCTCTCCGGTCCTCAGCCTGCCGACCACTGGCGATGGCGGGAGTGGGGCATCTCCCGCAACGCTGGTCGCCCTCATCGGCATGAGTGCGGCACTGCTGGTGATCGGTGCCACCCAGGTCCGCCGTCGACCGCCGCACGCGTAGGTGACACGTCTACGCCTCCCGCGCCTGGCCGGAACATGCCGGGCGCGGGCGCTTTCATGGGATTGACGACGGGCGTAGGATAGGAGTGCTTCTCCAATTCCACATTGAGAGACAGCGGGTCCGCATCAAACTGGCACCGCGCCAATCGCCTTCTCCTCAGAGGAGGACTGCATGCATCACCTGCGATTCGCTCGTCCGCTGGCTGTCGTGCTGTTTGTCGTGTCGCTCCTACCCGCGCTCGCTTCACCGACCGTCCTCGCCCAGGAAGTCGGCTCCACTCCGGTAGTGGTCGCTTCCGGACTCACGAACCCGCGAGGGATGACGTGGGGTGCCGATGGCACGCTCTTCGTTGCCCTGGCTGGCTCGGGCGGCGCCAACCAGGCTACCGAAACCGCCCCCACGTCGGACATCATTGGCCCCTGGCTGGGTGGCCCGACGGCGGCGGTCGCCAGCATCGGCCCCGATGGATGTCCGGTCGCGCTGGCCACTGGTCTGCCGTCCTCAGCGGATGCCACCGGCGGCGTGCTTGGCGCCGATGACATCGCCATCCTCGGTGACCAGCTCTACGTCTCGGTCGATGGCGGTGGCCCGGTGCATGGAAATCCCGACATGCCAAGCGGGGTCTATCGCGTGCTTGCCGATGGCACCACGGAACTGGTCGCCGATCTCTCGGCCTGGGTCCGGGCCAATCCCGCGGCGTCCACGCCAGGCGACTACGATCCCGATGCCGCCGGGTATGGCATGGTCGCCGATGAAGCGGCTGGCCTGCTCTGGGTGGTCGATCCCAATGTCGGCCAGGTGTTGTCCGTCGGTCCAGACGGTGTGATTTCGCGAATTGCCGACCTTTCGTCCGAGCACATGGTGCCAACCAAGCCGGTCCTCGACCCCAATGGCGGCATCTACGTTGGCACGCTGACCACCGTTCCGTTCTCGGACGGTGCGGCAAAGGTCCAGCACGTGGCCGCCGATGGCACCGTGACCGATGTCTGGACCAACCTGACGACCGTGGTCGATGTGGCGCTGGATGCCGAAGGCAACCTCTACGCCCTCGAAATGTCGACCTCGAACCTCAACGAACCTCCGTTCCTGCAGCCCGGCACTGGCCGTGTGGTCATGCAGACCGGCCCTGATGCGATGGAAGTCGTCGCCGATGGTCTGATGTTCCCGATTGCACTCGATCTTGGACCCGACGGCGCGTTCTACCTCTCGATGCCCGCCATGGGGGCCAACGATGGAAGTGGTGTCATCGCGCGGCTCGGTGGCGATGAGGCGACCCCGGCCATGATGGGCGCCGCCTGTGCGCCGATCGCCGCAACGCTTTTCACCCCAGCCGCCACACCGGCAGCCGGGATGGCGACACCGATCGCCACCCCGGTGGCCGAGTCGATGACCGCCGATACCTCGGCCATGACGGTGACGATCGAGAATTTCAGCTTCACGCCAGCCACGCTGGAAATTCCGGTAGGCACAACCGTGACGTTTACCAATCAGGACTCGGTTCCCCACACCGCGACCGCCGATGATGGCAGCTTCGATACCGGGAACCTCGATAGTGGTGCCAGCGCGGAGGTCACCTTCGACACTCCCGGCACCTATACCTATGTGTGTTCCTACCATCCCAACATGACAGGCACCATCGTGGTGACCTGATCCGCCTCGCCTCGCGTCGATCTCCGCGCGCAATCGCCAGACACCGCCCCTGGAAGCAGGGGCGGTGTCTGGTGCGAGGTGACCGCTGTTGTCAGTCGGCCTGGAGGGGGGCGCTACCGGTTGATCCGATGCTCCGCGATGTAATCGTCGATGATCTCGTACCCCAGGCCGGGCCGGTTGGAGAGGTGGACGTACCCTTGATCGTCCAGCGGGTCGAGCACTGACTCCAGGTAGTCGAGTTTGCGCTCGTAATCCACACCCGGGGCCAACAGGCCGTGTTCGTAGTATTCGCAGGTATCCTCGCTGGCCGAGCCGAGCACATTCAGGTTGCCAATCCCGCTCATGTGCACTTCGCAACGGCACCCGTAGGCCTCGCAGACATGGATCGTCTTCTTCACCGCCGTGATCCCGCCGCGCAACACGTCGATCCGGCTCATGTCGGCCGCGCCCCGCTTCACCCAGTCGGCCCGGGTGAAGACGTGACCGTAGAGGATTTCCGGCGAGAGAATCGGGATTTCCAGCGCGGCGCTCAACTTCTCGTAGGCGGTCACTCGCTCCTCGGGCATCGGGTGCTCGTACCAGAAGTAGTTGCGCGCTTCCAGTTCCTTGCCCACCTTCAGGGCATCCTCGTAGGTGTGGTAGGTGCCCCATGGGTCGTACATCAGCACCATGTCGTCACCAACCGCATCGGCCACGGCGTGAATCACCTCGATGTCGTAGGCGATGTGCGATGGCCGCCCCGGCACTGCCTGCTCCGTTTCCGGGTTCCAGAAGTAATACGGGTGAATTTTGTAGGCCTGGTAACCCCGGTCGCGGCAGGCGATGGCGTGCTCGGCGTAGTTCTGCACCGAACCCATGTTGGGGTACGTGCTGGCATATGCCTTGACCTTCGTGCGATACCCGCCGAGCAGCTTGTGGACCGGCAGGTTGGCGTAGGTTCCCGCCAGGTCCCACAACGCCATGTCGATGACGCCCATGATGTTCTCGGGAATCTTCGCCACCCACATCCAGTGCCAGAACAGTTCGCGATCGAATGGGTCCTGCCCGACCAGCATCGGCTTGATCCGCCCTTCGATGATGGCCTGGTTCACGACATCGAGGCCGTCCTGGTCGCCATGTCCCTGGCCCCCGAGATAGCGCCCGGTGACGCCCTCGTCCGTCTCGATCGTCGTCAGCGTCTGGATGATCTCGGTGTTCGGTTTCGGCCCGCCATTCTGGTAACGATCCACCCAGGTCCGAAACGGGGTGACGGTGATGTCGGTAATCTTCACGGCTGGTTCTCCCGGTCCTCAGGCGACGCCCCAACCCAGGGCAGCGAATGTCTCGAACAGTTCCTCTCGAGTGAGTGGGTCGAGCGGTTCAACCGGTCCACGCACGAATGCGCTGGCGATCACACCCTGCGCTTTCAGCGCCTCCTTGTGCACGATGTGTGCGCCGCCCAGCCCCCCGACCTGCACGGCCAGCAGCGGCTGGATCCGTTCGGCGAAGACCGATCTGGCCCCCTCTGCATCATCTTCCCGATACCGGTCCCACACCTCGACGAAGGCTTGGACGGTCGTCGGGAATGGCATCGTGCCAATCGCGCCGCGCCGCAATTCCTGGATGAATTGGCCGCCACCAGCGCCCCCGAAGATCTCCACGACATCGCCGGCCTGCTCCACGGCCCTGTGCACCTGGTCCGCTGGTGGCAGGCTCTCCACCTTGGCATAGGTTGCCCACTCCACCTGCTCGCCAATCGTCCTGATCAGCGGCGCCGGAATTGGCGTGGTCGAGGTGTCCTGCAGCACGATCGGCAGCGGCACCGCATCGGAAATGGCCCGGAAGTACGAGACAACGGACGCTGGCGAGAAGCCCGGCCCGGGCGGGGTCACCATTACGGCATCGGCGCCGTGCTGGTGAGCATGCTGGCTGTAGAACACCGCCAGGTCGGTCGCCGCCGCACCGGTATTCACCACCACCGGCACTCGCTCCCTCGTTTGGTCGATCACGACCGAAATCACGAGATCCCGTTCGGCCTCATTCAGCTTGAAGATTTCGCTGCCCAGGGCGATGCCGAGCCCATGGGCCCCACCCTGGATGCTCCAGTCCACCTCGTTGCGCAGGCTGGCTTCGTCAATCGAACCGTCATCGTGGAACGGGGTGAGCAGAATGGGAACCACGCCAAACAGCGGCCCCCGAAACGGCACGTCCATCGTCACTCTCCAGATTGTGCTGGACCTCTCCCCACCGGGCGATCCAGTCTGGTTGCCAATCGATGACGGCATCATCACCGAGGTTGCGCAACTGCACCAGCCTGTTTGTCCCGGCCCGAATCCGCTCGTCCGAAGTGCACCGGGCATGGTTTGGGCAGCCGAGCCAACCGTTAGCTGGAAAACGACAACCGTCCCGGCACCCGGATCGCCCACGCTCTCCCCGGGTTCTCCTGACCGTGGTGATTGGGCATTGAACGACTGGTGGGTGATGCAACTGGCTGACCATGGCACTGGAGGCTGGACCCCGGTCTCGCCACGTGCGAAGGTATGCCCACTGAACATCGAGTCATGGCGCCAACAAAGGAACGAACATGCGGGCAGCGGTGTGGACCGGTCCACGCGAAATGCAGATTCAGGAAGTCGAACGGCCAGCGGTTGCCGCAGGAGAACTCCTCCTCCGGGTCAACACCGTTGGCATCTGTGGGTCCGAGTTGTCGGGATACCTCGGCGAGAACAGTCTCCGGGTCCCACCATTGATCATGGGGCACGAGTTCGGAGCGGTCGTGGAAGACGTGGGTGAAGGCGTGACCGGGTTTGCCGTCGGCGACCGTGTCACGGCCAACCCCATGGTGCCCGACCGCTCCTGCGTCATGTGCCGGGCCGGTTTCGAGAACCTCTGCCTCAACCGCACCCTGGTCGGTGCGCACCGGCCAGGGGCGTTTGCCGAATATGTCGCGGTTCCGGCCATCGCCTGCTACATCCTGCCCGATGCCATCGACGATCTCACCGCCTCGCTGGTAGAGCCAACGGCCTGCGCCCTCCGCGCCGTCGAACTCGCAGCCGTTACCCCGGGTAGCAGTGTTCTGATCCTCGGTGCCGGACCCATCGGGCTCCTCTCGCTGTTGGTCGCCAAAGCGGCCGGAGCCAGCGAAATCATCATCTCCGACCTCAGCCAGCCCCGCCTCGACCTCGCCACCAGCTGGGGCGCCACTGTCGCCCTCTCACCGGCGCAGGATGACGTCGTCGCCATCGCCAAGGACCGCACGGGCGGTCTCGGCGTCGACGCGGTCATCGATGCTGTGGGGTTGCCGGTCACCCGCAACACCGGCATCAGCGCGGTCCGGCCCGGCGGCAAGGTCATCTTCATCGGGCTTCACGAGGACGCCACGACGATTCCGGGCAACACCATCATCCGCTCGGAAATCGAGATCAAGGGCTCCTTCTGCTACACGGCCAACAATTTCACCGCCTCGATCCGTCTCCTCGCCACTGGCTTTGTTCCCGATCCCCGCGCCTGGGTCGACCTCCGGCCCCTCGACCAGGCCGGTCCTTCGTTCGACCAGTTGATCGACGATCCGTCCTCGGCCATCAAGATCGTCCTCACCCCCTAGGCCAGCAGGTCGTTTCAAAATCCACGCACGAAACAACAAACCCCGGCCCACTACTGGACCGGGGTTTGTTGGGGATTGGGAGAGGGGAAGCTGGGCTTCTCCACATCATGGCTTGAGCGAAACCGGCAGGGGAACCGACTTCCTCACTCTGGTTAACGTCGATCGGCAACGATTGGATGCACGGCGTGCCTCTCGACGCCGGTGCTAGGACGTGGCTTCGATTTCGATCGAGATCTTGACCTCATCGCTCACCAGCACCCCACCCGACTCCAGGGCGGCATTCCAGTTCAGGCCGTAGTCCTTGCGGTTGATCTTCGTGCTGGCCGAGTAGGAGATGACTTGCTGGCCCCACGGGTTTGTGCCCTGGCCGTTGAACTCGGCCTCCAGCACTACCGGCTTGGTCACACCGCGAATCGTCAGGTCGCCCTCAACGCGCAGGTCATCGCCCTTCGCCTCGACCCTGGTGCTGGTGAACGTCAGCAGCGGATAGGTCTCGACATCGAAGAAGTCGGCCGACCGCAGGTGCTCGTCACGCTTGGCATCCCGCGTGTCCACGCTGGCGGCGGCGATTTCGACAGTCACGGAAGAATTCGCCACATTGTCCTTGTCGAGGTTGATCTCGCCGGAAAACTCCGAGAACCGCCCCTTGGCCGTGGCGAAAACCATGTGCTTCACCGAGAACTCAACAACGGAGTGCGCGGGATCAATCGTCCAGGTCGTGGTGGTCATGTGCAGATTCCCTCTTCCAGTGTGTGGTCACCAGTGGCGACGCGCGAGAACGGACTTCGGCGCTGGCCCAGTGGCCATGAATGTTGCCTCGGGGACTAACTATATGTAGGTTTGTAACCAGAGTCAAGCGATTTTGGGAAATTGAGTTTAGAAGTGAACTTTATGGATCAGGGCTGATCCGATCCCTCGTCACCAGCCACCGAGCCCCGGTTCCGATTCCCGCTCAGCGAATCCAGCATCGCTCGCACGCGCTCCAGCGACGATCCACCCGGCATCGGATTGTCGTCGACATAACCAATGCCGATCGCCATCACTACTCGCGTCGGTGCCTGCACGCCAATCACGGCCCGGGCCGTTTCCTGCGCCTCTTCCGCCCCGAACCAGCTGTAGCCGCCACCCAGACCATGCCGCCGCGCCACGAGCATCACCGCATCGTTCACCCGGCTCCCCAGGTGCCGATCGTTGACCTGGTCCTTTCCGTCGCGCAGCACCAGAATCATGAGCGGAGCCCCAACCACGCTCTGCGCGAACGTCCCGGTCATCCCGAGTTCCTCGATCACCAGGATGTCGTCCAGCACCTGCAGGTCGACACCGCCAACCGCCCTGCCCGCAGCCACTATCTCCTCGATGGCCGCCAGCGACACGGGACGGTCTTCGAAGCGGCGGGTGTGGCGCATGCCCCGCAGCAGCGCATGTGGGTCGCGGAGGTCTTTGCCAGGCATTACTGAAACTCCGGGTGACCGGACGGACCGGGATTCCCCGGCAGTCACCCACGTACGTCGGAAGACAAAAAGAGGGGAGGCGCGCTAACGCGCCTCCCGCTGTCCATACCTGCCGTAACTCACCAGTTCCGCCAGCGGCTTGCGTCCGCTCAGGGTCGTCTGTTGCTGGCTCGTGTCGGTGTAGCCAATACCTACCGCCGACCACGCTTCCTTGCCCGCAGGAATCCCGAGCAGCTCGCGCACGGCCTCACGCGCTTCGGGCGGGCTGAACCAGGCCGTGCCCGACCCCAGGCCGAACGCCTGGGCCGCCAGCATGATCCGCTCCGACACCCGCCCCTCATCGTAGGGCACGCTCCGGCTTTCACCATCCAGCACGATCACGATCGAGAGTGGCACGTTCGCGAGGAAGCCGGTGAATGGCGCCATTTCCGAGAGTTTTACGTTGGTGTCGTGGTCGGTCACGACGATGAATTCCCACGGCTGGGTGTTCTTCGCGCTCCCGGTCCACCGCGCAACCTCCAGAATCACGGCGAGGTCGTCAGCCGGAACCGGTGTGTCCAGAAACCGGCGCGACTGCCGGAGCCGCCGCAACTGGTCGATGATTTCGTTGCTCATAATCGATCTCCTCGAGGTGCCCTAGTTGGCGCCGTACCGGTTGGTGCTGACCAGTTCGGAAAGCGGCTTGCGACCTCCCTGGGCCGGGTTCGGCCGATGGTCCTTCGTCGTGCTGGGATACCCAAGCACCACCACCGCTCGGGCGACCTTGTCGTCGGGCACCCCGAGGATTTCTCGCCCCCAGGCCTGCTGGGACTCATCCCCGAACCAGGCCGTTCCCCCACCGAGCCCGAGCAGCCGCGCCGCCACCAGCAGCCGCTCGGTCACCCGTCCCTCGTCAAATGCTTCCGAGACCACGCTGCCGCCGTTGAGCACAAGCGCGATCGCCAGCGGCGCATCGGCCACCCAGTTGATCGGCGCCCGAATCTCGCTGATCGCCCTCAGCACATCCTTGTCCGTAATCACCACGAAATGCCACGGCTGGGTGTTTCGCGACGATCCGGTCCACTGCGCGACTTCCAGCAGTTGCTGCAGGTCGTCGTCGGACACCGGTCGGTCCAGGTATTGCCGGGCCTGGCGCACCTTCTTCATCTCGGCGACGGCGTCGGGATAGGTGGTCATTGGCTGCTCCTCCGCAACGTGATACGTACGCATGGCTTCCAAGTCTAAAGCAACTGGCAGCCCCGGCAAGGCGTCACGTGGGAAGGATCGTCGTTCGGGCAACCCGGTTTGCGCTGCACAATGGCGGAGGGGATCCGGGTGA
>JAEZJB010000262.1 GCA_023415845.1 Chloroflexota bacterium
CGGGTGGCCGGAGCGTGCTGCCGTATTCGCATGCCTCGGCGCTGGCCGCCATTCCGAACGCCGAGATCATTGCCGTGTGTGACATCTTTCCGGCGGCTGGAGAGAAGTTCAAAACGCTGTGGGGAGATCGCTGGCCGGATGCCCGCTTCTACACCGATGCAAACGAGATGCTGGAGAACGAGGAGATCGACATCCTCGGCATCATCACGCCGGACAACCTGCATGCCGACATCTTCGTGAATGCGGCGAACCGCGGAATCAGGGGCATTCTCTGCGAGAAGCCGCTGGCGACCACGCTGGCCGACGCCGACCGGATGATCGAGGCGGCGGAAGCGAACGGCACGGTGGCGGCGGTTGAGCATACCCGCCGGTGGGACCCGTTCTATCACCGGGCAAAGGAACTGATCGACGCCGGCGTGATCGGCGAGGTCAAGACGGTGATCGGGACGTTGCAGGGTGAGCGGGCGATGCTTTTCCGCAACGGCACCCACATCGTCGACCTGATCTGCTACTACGCAGGTGCCGAACCGACGCATGTGTTTGCGCAACTCGAAGACGGATACGACGACTTCACCGAATACCGCGGTGATGGCGGGCACGATCCATCTTCCGAGCCGGGTGCCAGTGGTTACATCCGCTTCGCGAACGGTGTGCGGGGGTATTACAACGGTACCAAGGGCACACCCGGGCACCACGAATGGGACATTGCCGGGTCCAAAGGCCGGATCAGGATCAGCCCGAACGAAGCCGAACTGTGGGTGTTCGACGAGTCGATTGGGGAAATGGTGCAGCGCGTCTTCCCGGCGAACATGGTGATGCATGGCGGCATCCAGGGCGCCTACCTTGAAATCATGGACGTGATGGAGAATGGCGGCACGACTCGCTCGACCCCACGCGAAGCACGGAACACGGTGGCGTGCCTGATCGGCATGCTGGCCTCGCACCAGGCGAACAACTCGCTGATCGAGGTTGCGAGCCTCTCGGCGCCGGTGGTGGCCGGGGAGGCTGCTTCGTGATCCGGATCGTGCAGATTGGAACCGATCACGGACATGCCGCGGCCTACCGGCACACCCTGACGCAGTTTCCCGACCGCCTGGACGTGGTGGGCGTGGTGCGGGGCACGCATGAAGAGCAGCCGGTTGACCTCGGGCCGCTGGCCGACGTGCCCGTGTTCGATTCGATCGATGACATGCTCAACACGGTGAAACCCGATGCGGCGCAGGTGATGCTGCGCAACAACGAAATGGGTGCGGCGCTCGCACAGCTGGCGGGTGAAGGCATCCATCTCTGGGCCGAGAAGCCGGTGGCGCGCCGGGCCGCCGACCTGCAGCCTGTGGCCGACCTCGTGCGCGAAAAGGGTCTCACCTTCACCGCCGGATACCAGGCACGGTTCACGCCGATGACAGCCTACGCCCGCTCAATGGTTGCGGATGGCCTGCTGGGACCGTTGACGTTCGCCCACATGACCACGACCACCACGACCGCACAATCGCGGCTGGCACCGGGGCGTGGGCAACACATGTTCGACGACGCGGTGAGTGGGGGCGGCATCTTCCACTGGCTGGGTTGCCACATGATCGACCTGCTGTTGTCGATCACGCGCGCGCAACCGGTATCCGTGCAGGCGATGACGGCGAACGCCGGGGTTGTTCCTCTGGACGTGGAGGATATCGGCACGGCGTCGTTGCGTTTCGCGGATGGTTGGCTGGCTTCGCTGAACTACGGCTATACGCTGCCTACCGGTGCGGCCTGCCCATTTGGCAACGATGAACCCGAGCCGGGGATATACGGACAGGATGGCTGGGTGCGATGGAGCAACCATACCCAGACCGTGAAGTCCTACAGCCAGCACCCGAAGGCGGCCCGGGCACCGTGGCAGAAACATGAATTCGTCAGCCCGTCTCCTGGCGGGTACGGCCTGGCGGCCAACCTGGCACTGCAGAACTTCCTCGATGCAATCGACGGTCTGAGTAAGCCAGCCTACACGGTGGAACAGGCGATGCTGGTGCTGCAGATCATCGAAGCGATTTACGCGTCGTCCGCATCGGAAGCCGCCGTGCACCTCGACCCTGATCTGGCGATGGCCTACGTAGAGGCAGGCGGCAACTGATGGTGACTCCCACGATGCAGCACTGGTATGTGGAGGGTCCGCGGGAAATGGTGCTGGTGGAGGAGCCGATCCCTTCCCCAGCGGCGGGACAGGTGCTGATCCGCGTCACGCATACAGCATTGAGCCCGGGCAGCAACCTGCACGGCTTCGTCAATCGGCCGGATGTGCCCCAGCGCAGCGATGTCGTGTACATGGGGAGCGGAGTGATCGAGGCCGTTGGGGAAGGGGTGGATTCTGCGCGAATTGGAGAGCGGGTTACCTGCACGGGGATCGGCCACCAGCAGTTCGGGGTTGTGGCGGCCGCGGCGGCCCATCGGGTGCCAGAGGGGGTGTCGATGGAGGTGGCGAGCCTTTCCTACCTCGCGGCGTGGTCGGTGAGTGCCCTGCACCTGGGGGATTACGCGGCGGCCGATGGGGTGGCCGTGGTTGGCCTGGGCCTGGTCGGAGCGTCGGCGGCGATGGTGGCCAACGCTATGGGCGCGCGGGTGCAGGGGCTGGACACGCTGCCCGAGCGGCTGGCGTTTGCCGAGAAGCTGGGCCTGGGAGATGTCGCCGATCCGCGGACCCTTGGACCGACGCGAGACCCGGAGGGATATTTCGGCACGGTGGGGCCTGACGTGGTGATCGAAGCGACCGGAAGCTGGGGTGGAGTGCGCACGGCCTTGGATCGGGCCCGAGACTACTCGCGGATCGCCCTGATGGGGATGTACCGGGAACTCCCGCCGCCTGAACTGGGTGCGGCGCTGTTTGCCGACGCGTTCTCGTTTCCGAGCAAGATGCACTACCAGCGCGTGAAGATCGTGGGCTGTGGGTCGGACCCGGACAGCTTTGCGGAGCCGATGCCACGGATGGCGACGCGGGCCAGTAATGCGCGCTGGGTGCTGGAGCAGGTCCAGCGCGGACGACTGGAACTCGATCGACTGATCACGTCAGTGGTGCCAGCGGGCGAGGTGCAGTCCATGCTCGATCGCCTGGTGGATGGCGACCGGTCGCAGATTGGGGTGGTGTTCGATTGGCAGGGCGTGTGATGCGGCGCTATCGAGCGGTTGTGGTTGGCCTGAATCACTTTCATGGCCCGGGATGGGTGGAGAGCCTGGCGGCGCTGAATGACCAGATCGAGGTGGTGAGCCGGTATGACGCCGATCCGGCGCGGGCTGGCGCCATCCGACCGGATCACGTCGATCCCGCGCTGCCGCAACGGTATCCGGAGTGGTTCCAGAACCTGCCATTTCACGATGACCTGAACGACCTCGTGGAGACGCACCGGCCGGACCTGGCGGTCGTGCTGTTGCCAAATGACGTGGCGCCGGCGGCGATTACGTGCCTCGCCAATGCGGGTGTGCACCTGCTGCTCGACAAACCGACGGCACGCACGGCTGCGGAAGCGATCCCGGCATTTGCGGCAGTTGACCAGAACGGGGTGCAGGCGGCGGTGGCCCTGACCCGGCGTTATGGCACCGGGTGGCAGGAAGCGGCCGCGGCGATTGCGGCGGGTGAGATTGGGTCCCTGGTGACGACGGAAGCCGTGTTCGTTACCTCATCGGTGACGGTGCGGGATCCCGGCAACCTGATTTTTGATCGCGAGCGGATGGGCGGCGGGGTGCTGCACTGGCTGGGCATCCACGATCTCGATGCGCTCCAGTGGCTGACCGGCGAGCCGATCGTGGCCGTGCAGGCGATGACTGCCGCGCCGGGGACGCCGGGTGTTGAGGTGGAGGAAGTCGTCTCGGCGTCGGTGCGGTATGCATCGGGGGCAATTGGGACCGTGCACTACGCCTACGCGTTGCCGCGTCCTGCTGGCGACGGGTATGTGGCGATTCGGGGGACGCGGGGGTCGATCAAGATCCTGGCAGACGGATCGTGGACGCTGATGCTGGCGGGGACGTTGACCGAACCGTTGATGTCGCGGACGACCACCTATGAGTCGCGCCCGTCGAGCGGTTATGGGGCGGTTGGCTCTGTGATTCTGGCCGACCTCCTGCAGGCGATGGCCGGCGGCAGCCCGCCGCGCGCCAGCGGGAACGAGATTGTGTCGGCGTTGCAGGTGGTTGACGCCATGTATGCCGCAGCGGCATCGGGAACGGTGGTGGAGGTGCAGGGGCGCAGCCAGTGATAGCCGTTCGGGTTGGAGCAGGTTCGGATCGTCTGGTCGGGATGACCAGTCAGCGGAAAGCAGCGGGAGATGGAAGCGGATCTCATCATTCGGAACGGCACCGTGGTGGACGGGAGTGGTGCGCCGCGGTTCAAGGCTGACGTGGCGGTAGCCGGCGACCGGATCGTGGCGGTAGGTGACCTCGGCGCGGCGAGCGCGGCCGAGGAGGTCGATGCGACGGGTCGGGTCGTCAGCCCTGGCTTCATCGATGTGCACGTTCACTCGGAAACGCAACTTTCCGACGCGCAGGACACGATGCGGTACGGCAGCGTGCTTCAGGGCGTGACGACGCACCTGACCGCCCCGGACGGGTTCGGTTGGGCGGGCGTCTCGCCGGAAGCGGCTCAGGCGCTGTTCGCGTGCGACCTGTTCGCGCACGGACCAGCGCCGCACCTGTCGCTGGACTGGGCCACTCCGGAAGACTATCTGGCGACATTTGCCGGAAACACGCCGATCAACGTGGTGGCGCAGGTGCCGCATTGTGCAGTGCGCTACGAGGCGATGGGGTGGGCCGGGCGACCGGCAACCGATGACGAACTCGACGTGATGCGGGCGGGAACGCGCGCGTGGCTCGAGGCGGGGGCGAAGGCGCTCAACCTGGGGCTGGATTACCAGCCGAGTGCGTTTTCGGACCTGCGCGAACTCGTCGAGCTGAGCAAAATTGCTGCGGAATACGACGCCATCTATGCGGCTCACGTTCGCTACAACCTGATCGGGCGCGAGGCCGCCTGGCGGGAGACGATGGAAATCTCCGAGCAGGCCGGGATTCCGGTTCACATCTCGCACGAGCATGTGACGCCCGACTCACTGCCGTTGCTGGAGGAAGCCGCCGACCGGTGCGACCTCACGTTCGAGTCCTACCTCTATCACGCAGGATGCACGCACCTGGCCCTGACGCTGCCGATCTGGGCGCAGGAAGGTGGTCCGGATGGGGTGAAGGCGCGGCTGCAGGATCCGGAAGCGCGGGCGAGGATCCGGGCGGCGCTGGATGCCAGCTTCAAGGCGGACCCGAACGCCCGAAAGGTGTTTGTGGACAACCAGACCGGGAGGTACATCGGGCGGTCGCTGCAGGACGTCGCCGCGGAAGCCGGAATGGACGATGCCGACTTCGCGCTGCAGATTCTCGATGAGGAGCATCCCTACGCGCTGATGGTTTACCACCGGAGCACGACGCCGGAGTACCAGGAAGCGTCGATCCGCGCGACGGTGCAGCACCCGGCGATGATGGTTGCCTCGGACGGCATCTACCACGGCCGCTCGGCCCACCCGCGCGCGTTTGGGACGTTTGCCCGGGTGTTGCGGCTGGCGGTGCGGGAGATGGAGGCGGTGTCGCTGGAAGACGCCGTGCGCAAGATGAGCGGGTTCCCGGCCGAGCGGTTCCGGATCAAGGACCGGGGCGTGTTGAAGGAAGGGTATGGCGCCGACATCGTGATCTTCGATCCGGAGACGGTGGCGGACCAGGCGACATGGACCGACCCACGGCTGGAGCCGGTTGGCATTGACCGAGTGATCGTGAATGGTGAGACGGTGGTGCTCGATGGCGTGGCCACCGGGAAGCTGCCGGGCAAGGTGCTGCGGTAGTTCGTGGGACAACTTCAGGGACTGCGGGAGAGGACGAGACGACATGAAACTGGTGACCTATCGGCAGCAGGATGAGGCGCGGGCGGGGATTGTGGTTGACGGTGGTGTAGTGGACCTGGTTGACGGGGCGACGGCGCTGGGACTGTATGCCCCGGAGAGTGTGGTGGGGCTGCTGACCGAAGGGCCGGACGGCCTGGTGGTGGCCCAGCAGGTGGCCCAGGCGGCGACGGACGGCACGCTGCCGGTAACACCCGAGGCGGAGGTGCAGCTGCTGGCGGCGGTGCCCGATCCGCCGACGCTATACCTGCTGGCCGCGAACTACCAGTCGCACATCACCGAGGGCGGCGGCGCCCCGGTCGACAAGGCCAAGATCACCCCGCGACCGTTCATCAAGCCGGGAACGTCGGTGATTGGGGACGGCGACCCGATCCTGATCCCGGCCGATTCCGACACGCTGGATTACGAAATCGAGATTGCGGCCGTGATCGGCACCGGCGGCAAGCACATTGCCGAAGCGGATGCGGCGAAGCACATCGCCGGGTATGTGGTGTTCAACGACATTTCGGCGCGGAGCCTGAAGATCGCGGAGGGACGGGCCGAGCGAAACGGCGACTGGTTCTTCGACTGGCTGCTTGGCAAGTGGTGCGATTCGTTTGCGGTGGTGGGACCCTACCTGGTGACGGCGGACGACATTGGCGATCCGCGTGACCTGGAAATGTCACTTTTGGTGAACGGCGAATTGCGCCAGCACTCTGCGGCGGGCGAGATGATCTTCACCGTGCCGGAAGCGATTGCCTTCCTTTCGCGATTCGTCACGCTACGGCCGGGTGACCTGATCTGCATGGGCACACCGGGCGGCGTCGGGGCGACCACGGAGACCTACCTGAAGCCAGGTGACGTCGTGGAAGCCAGGATCGAACGGCTGGGCACGATGACCAACGTCGTCGAGCGAGCCTGATCGGTGGAAGGCGAGGCCAGGTTGAGCGGGGTGTGGGTGGCGATGCCCACACCCTGGACGGCTACTGACACGATCGACGCCGGGGTAGTGCGCGAACTGGTCGCGCGCTATCGGGCGGCGGGGCTGCACGGCACCTATACCACCGGCACCGATGGCGAAATGCACGTGCTGGACCTGCCGGACTTCACGGCGCTGTGCGAGGCTTTTGGGTCGAGTGTGGCCGAGGCGGGCATTCCGGCCCAGGTGGGCTGCACGTGGAGCCACACGGCGGGGGTGATCGAGCGAGGGCGGATCGCGCAGGCCCACGGGATTACGACCATCCAGGTCGCGCTGCCATCGTGGGTGCCGCTGAGTGATGCCGAGGTGCTGCGATTCTTCGAGGCGCTGCAGACGGCACTGCCTGACACGAAGCTGGTGCACTACAACATCGCCAGCGCGGGCCGGTTCCTGAGCGGCGCCGATTACCGGGCAATCCTGGAAGTGGCCCCCAACCTGGTGGGATCGAAGCACACCGGGGGTAACGTTGCCTCACTGATCGAGATTGTGGAGGCGACGCCTGGTCTCGCGCACTTCGTGGTGGATACGCAGATCGTTCCGGGGAGGCTGTTTGGGGCGCCGGGCTTTTACAGCTTTCTGGCGAACCTCTCGCCCGAACTCGCGCTGCGACTCTGGTGGCTGGCGGATTCCGGCCAATGGGAGGACGCGGCGCGCCTGCGCGAGCGGATCGATCGCCTGTTCCGGACCTGGCGTGGCGAGCGGGATGGCATTACGGCGTCGCCGGCACTGGGCAAGGTGGCGACAGCCGTGGGGGTGTTGCCCGAGATGCCACTGGTGGTGCGGCATCCGTACGTGGCGGGAACTTCGGCGCATGTCGAGCGGCTGGTTCGGCTGGTGGCTGAGGAGTTTTCGGACCTGTTTGCCCGGTGAGATGGTTGATTCTTCGAGTTTGAGGCGGCGACGAGAGGTTGGGGCATGACGACGTATCGTGTTGGTGTGATTGGCCTAAGCTGGATTACGTCCGAACCGGCGCTGCCGGGCACGCATCCGGTGTTGGGGACGGCGGTGCCGCACACCCACCTGACGGCGCTGGCGGCGATTCCACGCGTGACCGTGGTGGCGGGGTGTGACATCTCGCCCGAGGCGGGGGCACGTTTCCGGGAGAACTGGGGTGAGACCTGGCCCGAGGCTGCGGTGTATACCGACTACCGGGAGATGCTCGACCAGCACGAATTCGACCTGGTCTGCGTGGCGACCCCCGACCACCTGCACGGGGACATGGTGCGGGAGGTCGCGAGGCGGGGTGTGCCGGCCATTTTCTGCGAGAAGCCGCTTTCGGTGTCGCTGGCCGATGCGGATGCGATGATCGCGGTGATCGAGGAACAGGGCACGCTGGTCAACGTGAACAACACGCGGCGGTGGGTGCCGGCGTATGTCGCGGCGCGAGAGGCGGTCCGAGCAGGGGCGATCGGGGCGCTCAGCCAGGTCGTGATTTCGTATGGCGGACCGCGGGCGATGCTGTGGCGCAATCACGCCCACTTTCTCGACCTGGCGTCGTATTTCGCGGAGAGTGATCCGGTGTGGCTGACGGCCGAACTGGAGCCGGGATTCGAGGACTACGGCACCGTGTACAAGGGGGATGGCGGGCGATCTCCGGAGCTGGAGCCTGGGGTGAATGCCTACATTGCCTACGGGAATGGCGTGCGGGTGGTGCTCAACGGGTGGAAGTCATCGACGCCACAGGTGAATGTCGACCTGTTTGGGGCGGATGCCCGGATTCATGTTTCGGATGGGGGAGCGGCGCTGATCAGGCAGGAAGCGGCCGGGCTGTCCACCACGCCGCTGGCTCCGCGGGGCACGCGGCAAAGTTTCCAGGCGGCGATCGAAGATCTGCTGGGGGCGCTGGCGAACGGGTCGGAGGTGCAGTCGCCACCACGGGAGGCGCGGAAGACCGTGGCGCTGATCGAAGCGATCCTGGCATCGCAGGCTGCAGGAAACGGCCGGGTGGCGGTGGGTTGAGGCCTGTAAAGAGGATCGTGTCTGCAGTAGGATGAAGGGGTACCGGCACCGTATCAGCATGCAGGCATGGCTCTCCCCGAGCCAGAGCAGGAGGGATCGATGACTGAACAAGATCCATATGTGGAGAAGGTGATCGAGGAAAACGAGGAACGGAAGCGGGAGCACGCGCACGAAGGCGAGTCGAAGCTCGAGGAAGAAGTCGAGGAATTCTTCGAACCGGTATTCGATCTCATCGACCGGGTTGATGGGCAGACCGCCGAAGATCGGGAACTGAAGGATATCGAGAACG
>JAEZJB010000270.1 GCA_023415845.1 Chloroflexota bacterium
GTGGCTGACGACGAGGACCTGCGGCCGAAATCGCTCGACAACGCCTATCCCGCGCTGCACTGGCTGCTGGAGATGAGCCAGGACGAGTTCGGCGCGACCTACTTTGGGACGCCGGTACCGCGGACGAAGCGACGTGGACTGGCCCGGAACGCGGCGGTCGCGCTGGGCAATATCGGTGACGACGCCGATATCCCCGTGCTGGGTCGGGCGCTGACGACGCACGATGAGTCGCTGGTACGGGGACACGCTGCCTGGGCGCTCGGCCGGATCGGCGGCCATGGGGCGCGGGCCACCCTGGACCATGCACGCCGGCGCGAAATCGACAACACGGTGCGCGAAGAAATCGATCTGGCACTTTCCATGGGTGGACGTACGTAGATTCTGATTTCCCCAGGTCTGGCCGCGAGATCAGGCCACCGTGGAGATTCGCAGCACGGTATGGGTGTGTGCCGGGATCGTCAGCGACAGGGTCTCGCCAGTGGCGGTCGTCGCCGACTCGTGAATCGAAGCGGCGTCGGGACGGTCGAAATCGTTGGTCGCGTGGACATCGGTGCCGACCACATCGAATCGCTGGATGTCGCCCCCTATCGCACCGGCGGCGAGTTCGATCGAAACCTCCAGGTCATCGTGCTCGTCGCGATTGACCAGCGAGACGACGAGAAGTTGCCGGTCGTCATCGCGGGTGGCGGCGACGTCCAGCACCTGGAGCGTGCCAAGGCGCTCGGTGGTGAGCAGGTTCTCGCGCGACTTCACCACTGGCGGCAGGGTGGCGGTCGGGCCATCGACCCAGGTGTGGAGGGCGTTGGCCTGGGTGTGCTGGGCAAGCAGGGCCAGCGGGTGATAGATGGTCTGGAGAAAGAGGCCATCGGGCGAGGTGAAGATGGGGGCGATCACGTTGACCATCTGGGCGAGGTTGGCGATTTTGACGAGGTCGCTCTGGCGGACGAAGACATTGAGGAAGGTGGCCACGGCGAGGGCATCGGCGAGATCGTACTTCTCCTCCAGCCGCGATGCCGCCCCGAGGGCGCGATACCAGACATTCCATTCGTCGTAGGCGACGTGGATCTCGTGCTCGATGTTCTGGAGGGCACGAACGCGGGAGATCTCGGCGCGGACGATGTCGAGTTCCCACTCGGCGAAATGGGGCTCGTAGACATTGGCGGTGTAATCGCTGGACCCGGTGTAGATGTGAATCGAGTGGTAGCGCACGAACTTCGCGAGACCTTCGAGCACGGTGCGGTCCCAAGGGGATGACCCGTTGTTGCCGCAGGAGATCAACTCGATGGTCGGATCGGTCCAGAGCATGACCTTGGCGAACTCGATCGCCTTCTTCACGTAGTCCTCAGCGGAGAGGTGGCCGATCTGCCAGGAGCCGTAGACCTCGTTGCCGAGGCCCCAGTACCTGACGTTGTAGGGCTCCTCATGACCATTCTGGCGGCGGAGGTTGGCCCAGTAGGTGTCTGAGGTGCCGTTGCAGTACTCGACCCAGGAGCGAGCCTCCTCCATGGTGCCGGTGCCCATGTTGACGCAGATGAAGGGTTCGGTGCCGAGTTCGCGACACCAGGCGATGTACTCGTCGGTACCGAAGCGATTGGACTCGACATCGTGCCAGGCGAGTTCGAGACGGCGGGGGCGATCGTCCTGGGGGCCGATGCCGTCGGTCCAGGTGTAGCCGGAGACGAAGTTGCCGCCTGGCCAGCGCATGATCGGGATATCGAGCGGACGGAGGACATCGAGGACATCGAGCCGGAAGCCACGTTCGTCGCTGAGGGGCGACCCTTCGTCGTAGATGCCACCGTAGATGCAGCGGCCGAGGTGTTCGAGGAAGCCGCCGAAGATCCGGCGATCGACCTGGCCGGTCACCTGGTCGGGGTCGATCTTGACGCGGGCATGCTGGGTGGCCATGTACCGTCTCCAGTGGGTGGCGGGTTGTCGAGTACCGGCATGGTAGCCGCTGGCGGCGATGTCCGAAAGTGGGGACGCCAAAACGCCGGACCTCTCGGGGAGGTCCGGCGTTTTCGGGTGCTGAGGATGGGTGGTGGGGTTAGGCCGCGACCTTGCCCGACTTGCCCATGGTGCGGAGGCAGCGGGTGCAGATGTGCAGCCGGACGCCCTGCCCATTGATGACGAACTTGCGGGTCTGCACGTTCGGCTTGAAATCGCGCGGCGTGCGCCGCTTGGAGAAGCTTACGTTGTTGCCAAAGGTCTTGGCCTTGCCACACACGTCACATTTACCGGCCACGGCGGGCCTCCCTTCGATGATGCTACCGCCGCGAGACGGGATGTCGGACGGGCGACGTCAAACGTCACAGGGTCGCAGTACGCGAAAGCGGCGCCGTCTGCGGACGACGCCAATCCAAGGGCAAATGCTACCACGTTGGGCAATACCCGTGCAATGTGCTCGCGCTCTGGGCGTGGCTGGTTCAGATGACGAAGGCGAGAGCGGTGATGACGGCCCCGACGGCGGCGGAGAGTCCGATGATCTGGAGGGCCTTGCGCTGGTCCTGCCGCCGGAATTCGGCGGAGGTGACGTCTTCGGTCTCGCCAGCGGGGCTGAAGACGTTGGCGACGCCCCGGAATCCGTACCCGGCGCAGAAGTGCAGGCGGTCCTGCAGGATGCCGATGGCGGCCCCTGCGACCGGGAAGAAGATCAGGAAGCGCCACGGGCGGGCGGCGTTGGTGGCAAGCAGGAAGGCGAAGAGGACGACGGCGATGCCGCCGGAGACGAGCCCGAACAGGCGGCGCTGGCGGCGTTCGTCGGGGCCGATGTTGCAGACGCCGGGGACGTAGCCCTGAGGTGCGGAGGTTGGGGAGTCGGTCATGCGGGAAGGCTCCTGGCGAGGAGGCGGGGAAGTCGTTGGATGATGGTACGACGCCCGGGAGGTCAGATACTCTTCGGATGGCCCGAGTTGGCTGGGTTGTGTGACCCCCGGTACGGAGGCGTTCGGATCGAGTGGCTGATTGTGACAAGGAGGCCCGGATTGCGGTACACTCGGCGCGGACGGCGTTCGCAACGACGTCGCGTTCACGCACCCGTAGCTCAGCGGATAGAGCGTCTGCCTCCGGAGCAGAAGGCCGCAGGTTCGAGTCCTGCCGGGTGTACCGAGTATGATGATTAATTCTCATACAGGATCTTCCCACTGGCGACACGTGCCATACATCGAGAGCTAACGATCGGCCGACAGGGTCGCCATTAGCTCAGACTAACCCTCCAAACCTCCGGCTGAAATTTGCAAGTTGATTCATTGTTCACGCACTTCGCACACGTTTGGTGGATTCGAAGTGCTTCGTCATTCACAGAAGATGTGCATGACGACCTGAACTCCTGACGCTTGCCTGGAGCGAACCACCTCTTGTGTTTTGTTTCGCAGAGCGGTCAGCGAGATGATGTCACCCAGTCGAGTATCATGGGAAGCAAGATGACGCCCCGAATATCGGAAGGCATCGATTGGCGGGTTTGGCCTGACAGGAGGCGCGGTGTTATGCCGATCCTACCTGAAGGAATCATCTTCTGGGTCCCACGCTTCTCACATGAGGTGCACCTCCTCGTATGGAACTCGATCTCAAGCATGTTTTGCGAATAGCCCGTCGATGGTGGTGGATTCTCGCCCTATTGCCGATTCTGTGCGGCGGGCTGGCATTTGCCTATGGTGAGCGGCAAACGCCGATGTATTCCTCCACCGCGACGATTCGGGTGAACGCCATGGGGTCGGCATCTCAGGATGCGAACGCGATTCGCGTGTCTCAGGACCTGACCGAGACCTTCCGCCAACTGCTCGTGCTCCCGACTGTGCTGGAGACGGTGGTGGATGACCTGCAGTTGCCCTATTCGGCGAGCGTTCTGGGGGCAAAGGTCACAGCGACCACCGTGCGAGACACGCAGTTGATTCGAATCTCCGTGTCCGACCCTGACCCTGATCAGGCGGCTTTGATCGCGAATACGATTGCCTCGACCTTTTCCACCTACGTGGCAAATGAGTCAAGGGCCTTGATCGATGCCACCCGAAGCGGCCTGGATGCTCAAATCGACGATCTGGAAGCGCGGGTCCTCGATCTGGATAGCCAGATTGCTGCTCTCGATACCTCAGGCAACGCCAATGATGCCGCCGTACAGGGCGAATTGGAGGACTTTCGGGACCAGCGGAGCCGGTTGCAGCAGCAGATTGCCGACCTGGAGCTTGAGGGCCAAACCGTGAGCCTGGGCCTGGCATCGGTGCAATCACAGGTGACGGTGGCATCGCCTGCCACTCCGGCCAGCGCCCCCTATGAGCCGCGGATCCCCTTCCTGATCGCGTTGGGTGTGTTCGTTGGCATGCTGCTGGCCGTGGGAGTCGTGGCGTTGCTGGAGTATCTGGACAATTCCGTCTCTTCCGAGACGGATTTCCAGGAGTTGGCCGGGGCGCCCGTTTTGGCGACGATTTCCCAGCATGCGATCGTGCGCGAAGGACCACATCAGGTCTATTCGATGGTCAACCCACAGTCGAGTTCTTCGGAGGCGATTCGACTGCTACGGGCGAACCTGGTTTTCGCGTTCGCTGGCCATGACGTGCGGACGCTGACGATTTCGAGCCCGAATCGGGGAGAAGGCAAGAGTACGACCAGTGCCAACCTGGCGGTGGTGATGGCCCAGGCGGGGAT
>JAEZJB010000356.1 GCA_023415845.1 Chloroflexota bacterium
GGCCAGCGCCTTGAACGCCCCCAACATCTCCGACCGCTCGACATCATTCAGGGGTCGAGGTTCGTGGACGTCCCGGCAGCAGGATTCTTCGGACTGGATCAGGGGCACCTTCGCGTTCATGTCCGCACGATAGCGAACATATAGATGATTGTCAATATAGTGGTGCTCACCGCCGTCGGGTAAGCCCCAACGCTGCCATCCCGATCGTGGCTACGCCGAGCGACCGGCTGACCATCGGATGTGTTTCGAGCCAGGAGTAGAGGCTGAACCGGCGGGCCTCGTTCGAGAAGTCGCCCTCCACGCGGAACTCGTCGTCGCGCGGAGCGTCCAGCCCATCCCGGTTGCTCGCCGGCTCGTCGGTCCGCTGGAGCGGAATGCCAAACCGGGCGAGGGCCCGATCCAGCAGCCCGGGCGCCACCATCTGGTTGAGGGCAAGCACCTTTCCGGCTCCTCCAGCATAGAGGTCACGCACCGGATGCGTCGCCGCATGGAGCACGCAATCAGCGACCACTCCCGGCTCGTAGATCGGCGGCGCCCCCTTTGGCTTCACCCCGATCCGGCTACGCGCATTGTTGAAGAAGGGCGTGTTGATCGAGGCGGGCCGGATGGTGGTCACCGAAACCGGTGCCCCTTCCGCCATGAGTTCCCGGCGGATCGCATCGACCAATCCGTCGATCGCATGCTTCGACGCTGCGTAAGCGCTGTGCAACGGCAACGAGACGATTCCCTCGACCGACGAGATGAAGATCAGCGCGCCACCGGTGCGGCGGAGATGGGGTAACGCTACCCGCGCACCGTGGACGTAGCCCATCAGGTTCACGTCGATCACCCGCCGGAATTCGTCAAGCGGGGTTTCCTCGAACGGGGCATAGACCGATGTGGCGGCCACATTCACCCAGGTATCGATCCGGCCAAAGCTCTCGATCGCGACCTCTGCGACTCGCTCCACCTCGTCGATACGGGTGACATCGCACGAAACGGCTACGGCCTGGCCACCGGTGGCGGTGATCTCATCCACCAGGGTGGCGAGGGCAGGCTCACTCCGTGCCCCCACCACCACCGCTGCTCCCCGCTCGGCCAGCCGCAATGCGGTCTCCCGCCCGATGCCGCTGGCTCCACCCAGGACAACGACCACCTGCTCACTCAGCGGCTTGAGCTGCAACCTCATGACGCCTTCCCCCGCAGCATGCTCGGTCAGACCTTCGCTTCCGTCGCTTGCTGCTGGGCTTCGCGCGCCTTCTCGGCAAACCCGCCCGACGAAGATTGGGCGGTCTTCATCCGGTCGGCGAAGCCAGGATAGTTCTGGTCGATCCGCGTCTTGACCTGCTCGGTCAGGCTGCCAATCATCGCCGCCGCCGCACTCGAAATCGTGTCCTCGAGGCCGGTGCTCTGGACAGCCGAGCGGATTCCGTTGGCCAGCGAGCCGCCCTGCTGGTTGTGCGATCGATAGCCGGACCCCGGATTGCTCTCCGGCTGCTGGTAGCTGTAGGTGTGGTACGACGAATGGCCGCGATCGTCTTTGCCGGTGATGGAGCCGAGCACGAATCCGCCAACCAGCGCAACGCCCAGCGACAGCAACGGTCGCTGCTCGATGCGCTGCCGAACGTCGAGGTTCTCACGCACCGACTGCACGGTTTCATCCACCGAGCCCTTGACCTGGTTGATCACCTCTTCGGTGGTGCCGGTCACGGTGTCCTTGACGCCCTGGGCCGTGCCCTCGACCTGGGACTGCAGTTCATCGATCTTGGTCGCGGCGCTGGCGCGCGACTCCTCTATTTCCCGACGGATTTGATCTGTTGACTGACCCATTCCTGATCCTCCTTGAGCGAGTCGAGCGTTTGGGTAGGAGCCATCGACGCAGCGCTGAGCTTGCTGCGACCAACCATCACCAGAATGAGGGCGATGAGCAGCAGGGCTACGCCGACGATGCCGGCCGAGAGCCACATCGAAAGCGAGCGGTTGAGCAGGTAGGTCACGCCGAGCATCACGAAGATGAAGCCGACGAGCCCGATAAGCGCACCGGCAACCAGCATTGCGGCTGCCCGCCCGATGGTTGAGGCGTCGTCCCTGATTTCTGCTTTGGCCAGGGCCATTTCGCCCCGCACGATGTTCTGCAGGTCGGCGACGATCCCGGTCACCAGCGTCCCGATCCCGTCGGGAGTCGAGGTGTCAGCGGGTTGCCGGGAAGGCGGATACCCGTCGGGCCGGGCCGACGAGGGGTTTCCAGCATTCATGGGGAAATCCTTCCGTGAAGGCGGCGACTGACTCAGCCCAGCACCTTCGAGAGGACAAACCCGATTCCCGCCGCGACCAGGACCGACTCGACCGGGCGACGACGAACCATCTGCTCGAGGTCATCGAGCAACTGGTCGGTGTCCTTGTCCCGCAGGTACG
Source organism: Chloroflexota bacterium (assembly GCA_023415845.1). Classification (GTDB taxonomy): domain Bacteria; phylum Chloroflexota; class Chloroflexia; order Thermomicrobiales; family UBA6265; genus JACCYX01. Next base: position 2,395 of record JAEZJB010000356.1, read on the forward strand.
AACTGGCGGAATCCAGCGTCTCGGCCGTTTTGGTGGCAGCGGTCCCGAGCGTGCCCTCGTGGGATTCGCCCTGCTGCCGGAGCATCGAGGCGGCCTGGTCGAGACCAGAAGCGGCGGAATCGATGCCCCGATCGCTCATGGTGTGGGCCTGCTGGCCAAGATGTTCGGCCTTCTCCTGCACCGTTTCGGTCAGGTGGCCAGCCTTTTCCTGGGCATCGGCCAGTTTGCCCTCGACCTTGCTCGCCACCGAATCGGCGGCTTCCTGCTCCACGGGGCCGGTATCGGCCACCCAGCTGGGATCGGGGTCGTTCGGCGGTGATGGGGCGGAGCCGGTACCGGCCAAAGGAGGCGTCGAGGCCGATGTGGCCTTCGGGGCATCATCGGAGAGAGGGGGAAGAAGCGGATCTCGTTGGGTCATCGTGCACTCCCGGCGATCGGCGGTCCGATCGTCCATTCCAGCCGACGCAATGGGAAGGCCCCATCACCATCGGCCACCTGCGCATCTGCGCCGTTACGCCACCGGCCCGACGAGCCAGTCAGCGTGGTGATCGATCATCGGGCGATCCTTTCGCGACGACGGATTCCTGGCTCCAGCCCTCTGTTCGGGGTCAGCAACTCGCATCCAGGAGAATGTCTACGGTAGGGGAGCAAGGGGGCCGATGGCAGGCCGGACAACGCATATGCCCGAAACCTCATGCACTCCAGAGCCCCTCCGGCATCGCCACCAGCACCCTTCTCGCCTACGTCTGGACGCCTGCCCCCAGTCCCACGGGGCAGGCTTTTCTCATGTGGCAGGAATGTCCACGCTACACTTTGGCCAGCAACAACGCGCGACACGACACCGATTCAGAGGAGATCCCCGGTATGGCTACCAATCCCGTTCGGAAGATCCAGGCGTCGTCATTCGATTCCCCGCTGGACATCAACACCATCGAGCCGTTGCACTTTCTCGCCAGCCTCACCCCGTCGCTCGACATTCCCTACCTCACGATGACCATCGACTGGACCCCTGCCGGCGGTTCACCAGGCCGCGAGGCGCCGCCCGAACTCCTCCGCTCGGAACTGCACAGCTCGCTGCGGCATGAAGAAGGAGCGAGCCGCCGGCCCGGCAAGACCGAGATCAGGAAGAAGCTGACCGAGCTGCTCGATACCCTCGAACCGCGCTCCGACCGGCACGTGAAGCTCCAGGCCGACATCGAATCCCTCGACGTCTGGCTCGACCGGGAACTCGATCCGGCTTCCCAGGGCGTCTACATCGTTTCCGGCCCCGACCTGCTGCTGCCGCTGGCGCTCGCGGTGCCGGTCGAAACCAGTCTCTGGTACGAACCATTCCCGGTTCTGCAGCCGCTCGCCCACATTGCCGAGGACTACGCCACCTACGCGGTGCTCGCGGCCGACCAGGAGAATGCCGAACTCTCCTATCTCACCCAGGGTGTCCGGAGCGCGACCGTCCGTCTGCAAAGCAACCTCTATCCCCGCCACCAGCAGACCGGTGGCCCCAGCCAGCGCCGCTACCAGAACCGGGCCGGTGAGCGGACCTCGCATTTCGCCCGCTCGATCGTCGAGCAGGTGGAAAACGCCCTGACCGAATGGGATGTGCCGGTGATCGTGCCGGTCGGTTCGCACACCTTCCTCGCGGAAATCCGCAATGTGGCGCCCGAATCGGTCGCCTCCCGCCTGACCGAAACGGTGCCGCTACACCTCAATCCGTGGCCTTCGATGCACGACCTCGCCGAGGCGACCAGCGCGGTCGATCTCGCTGCCGAGCGTGGACGGGAAGCGGCCGCCGTGGCCGAGGTGCGCGAGTTGATGGGCCAGAACCAGGCCGTCGCCGGCACCGTCGACGTGCTCAACGCCCTCCAGGCCCACCAGGTGCGGCAGCTGGTGATGAACGAGGATTTCTCCGAAACCGGCTGGGCCGACCTCACGCTGCCGCTCTACGGGGTAGGCGAAGTGCCAACCGAACATCCCACCGGCGGTGACGTCGCCAATCTGGTGCCGATGGACCTTGCCGAGGCGATGATCCGCCTCACGTTACAGTCGGACGGCACGATCGAGCTCGTCCATACCCAGGTGCCGATGGACTCGACCGAAGGCGTGAAGGTGAAAGGCTCGGACATTCCCCGTTCGGAGGCAGCCGCCCAGCTCGACGAAGTTGGCGGGGTCGGCGCGGTGCTGCGCTACACCACCTAGGAGATTCACCGTATCGGGTCACCAAGACGACCCCGGGCCAGCAATCTGGCTCGGGGTCGCTGCCGTTCATGCGCTTCGACATGCACGGGGCGAGGTTGACCGGTTACGCCTCGCGAATGACGGCCAGCGTGGCGGTGAAGCCGTGCAGCACGATCGTTCGTCCCAGCGGCCCGATCTCGCCCGCGAGGAACGCTCCCGCCAGCGGGACATCCGGCAGATTCTCCTGCACGACCCGGCTGTCGTGATGCGGATCGCCAAACACCCGGCTCCCCCGCCCTTCGCAGGTGCAAAGCAATGCCGCCACCGGCTCCCCTGCCAGCGATCGCGCCTGCCGGGTGGCATCACGCAGGTCGATCGTCGCCAGCGCCGGGTCACGCAGATGGAACTGCATGGTCTGGCCCACTCGTGGCAGGCCGCCGACCACCACCGCCCTGCGCCGCTGGTCGATCCCGAGAATTCCGCGCACGAAAAAATCGCCGTGGTCGTACTGGTCACGATATTCATCCACCGCCAGCCCGACCATCACGTTGCCGGCTGCAATCTCCCGCTGGGCCGGCGTCAGCGTCTCGAGGGTTCGCTGCAGCATCTCCAGGGCGGGCCGGTTGGAGATGCCCAGCAGCACGTTGCGCTGGGCGTCGGTGATCGTCCAGCTTTCGCCAATCGGCACGCACCCCTGTGAGACATGCGCCGAGACGGTCCATGGCCCCCCAATCCCGATCGCAACGGCGCCATCCGGATAGACCGTGTCATTGAGGAAAACGGCCCCGCCCTGTTCGCGGTCTGGTCCGGCCGCCATGCCGCCGACCATCGGTCGCCCCGGCGAAATCGCCTTCAGCCGCTGGATCAGCCCCAGCGTGTCGATCCGCACCGGGTCGGCAAACATCAGCCAGCCATTGATGGGGGCCAGCTCGGACGCATCCGGAATCGGCGCCTCTGCATCGAGGCGCACCCCGCGCAACTCGACCCGCGGCAACCAGAGCGCCAGCAGCGAGAGGCCTGCCCCCTGCTCCACCTCGGTGCCGTTGGCGAGATACCCGCTCACCGAACACCCGGTCAGCAACCGGGCGCCCGTGCGGCGGCGAGTGGCCTGCAACAGGTCGGGAAAGTGGGGGGCAAAGTGCGAACTGGCGAACAGCACCACCAGGTCGGGCGCGGTCGTGGTGGGGGCAAAGCTGGTCAGGGCCTCGGTCAGGGCAGCCCGCCAGGTCGGCCCCATCCCCAACGCCGCCTGCGCGTGCGTCACCCCACGACCGGTCATCGTGGCCAACTCATCGCGAGTCCACCAATGGTCATCTGCATTCCTCCCCCGAGGCGATTGAGCACAACACCTGAACCCACCTGGAGGCACCAGAAAGGCGAGATGAACGCTGATTCCAATATTTGTGAGGAGGATTGTATCCAGCACGCCACAATACGCAAGTAGCAGCGAGAGGAGATGTGTCACCGACGTCCCGATCCGGTAAACGGCCCGTCGGCTCGCGAAAAACGTGCGCCAGGGTTTGGGCTTCAGCGGCTCCGGGTACGGGCGG
>JAEZJB010000396.1 GCA_023415845.1 Chloroflexota bacterium
GCCCAATACTCACCCCATACATCTACGGTTGGACCGAGTAACCGTGTGAACAAGTTGCCTGTCGTTTCGGAAACGGCCTTCGCAATTGGCACGACCGGAACGGAAATCGGATCCACTGGCTCACCCACCATGCTCAACTCCGGGCCGAAGACTCCGAATATCGCCAAGGCTCACGGGGTCACATTTCATCTGCGCGGTAACAATTGGGTAACAAATTGCCGGATACGCCGATGGCCACTCACAGCGAGTGGCCCAAAACTCTTGATTTTATGTGATTTTTGTGGAGCGGGCGATGGGACTCGAACCCACGACAGCCTGCTTGGGAAGCAGGTACTCTACCAACTGAGTTACACCCGCATGCGCTCCGTTACCTGCCGATTATACATCCTCATCCCGATCCGTCGACTCCCAGCCAGGCGGCAATTCCCGTCGCGCGGAACCACTCCCTCACGCCCCCTGTTCAGTGTACGGACGCCCAATTTCCTCCAACGTGGCGGGATTTGGCCCGCTCGATGCGTTCGATAGGTAGACACGAAATCAGGTCACCGCTGACCCGCCGACCTGCCACCGATACGGCAGGCCTGTCAACCGACCAGCCCGCATCGACCAGCCACCCCAAACCTCGGAGCGAGTCCATGAATCAACAACCTCAACTTCCCATTCCCGCCCGCTATACCCTGCCGCCGCACCGATCCACTCGGCCAGCCACCCGGATTCCCGCACGAAATCGCAATAATTCCGCACGAATTCATCCCCAAAAACCCCATCAAATCAACGATTCTCGAATTTATGAATTAATGAATTATTGCGGAACGTTTCTCGGGCCAGCCTTCATCACGCGCGTACCCGTCACTCCTCAACCGCCAGCTCGGGCAGCGGAATCACCTGGCACGTCGGGCAGAACGACGTCCCCCGCCCCGCCACCACGATTCGCACGAACGGCGTCCCGCACCGTTCGCACACCTCTCCCTTTCGCGCCCGGTCGTACGCCTGCAGAAATCGCGCATTCGACCCCGATTCGCCATACGGATTCTCGAACGTCGAAAACGTCGTCCCCTGGTTCTCCAGCGACAGCGTCAGCACGTGCCGAATCGCTTCTACCAGTCGTTCCAGCTCTTCCGCATCCAGGTCTCGCGCCGGCCGCAATGGGTGAATCTTGCTCCGATACAACGCCTCATCGACATAAATGTTGCCGAGTCCGGCGATCAGGTGCTGGTCCAGCAGCGCATTCTTGATCGGACCCGGTCGCCGCGCCAGCGCCGTCTCCAGCAGGGCAGGCGTCAAGCGCCGATCGAACGGTTCCAGGCCCAGGCGTGAGTCCAGCGCCTCCCACGTCTCCGGCAACACCACCGAAAGCCGCCCGAACTTCCGCTGGTCGCCAAATCGCAGGTCCCACCCGTCGTCGAGATGCAGCGCCGCATGCTCGAACCGAATCGGCTCCGCCCTGGTCTCCGCCAGAATCAATCGTCCCGTCATCCGCAGGTGCACCACCAGCAGCAGGTCATCACCCAGGTCAAACGCCAGATACTTCCCCCGTCGCCGCGTCCCGCTCACCGTCCGCCCCACCAGCAGCGCGGCCGGGTCCGCCCCGTCGATCGGCGTCTCCAGCACGGCGGGAAAATCGCGCAGGGTCACTCCGGTAATCGTCCGTCCCACCACCTGGGGCTCTACCATCCGGCGCACGGTTTCAACTTCAGGCAGTTCTGGCATCTTCGCTCCCTTGCCGCCGGGCGGCCGCTTCGGCCCCAGAATATGCCAGAATGACGGGTATCGGCGACCATCAGCAGGTAGCCAGGAGGAAGAGATGAGTTCAGACGAAGCATGTATTTTCTGCCGCATTGCCGCCGGCGAATTCGGCACCACGTTCCTCTACGAGAGTGACAACGTCGTCGCCTTCGACGATCTGGCCCCCCAGGCCAACACCCACGTCCTGGTCGTTCCCCGTCGGCACATTAGTGGCATCGCCGAAGTCGGCCCCACCGACGCCGAGCTCCTCGCCGAGCTGGTCACCGCCGCCAACGGCATCGCGCGCCAGCGTGGCCTCGACGAATCAGGCTATCGCCTCCTGACCAACAATGGCCCCGACGCCGGCCAGACCGTCATGCACCTGCACCTCCATCTTCTCGGCGGCAACGAGCTCGCCGCTCTCGGCTAGAACAGGACATCACCATGACCGACCTCACCCTCAAGGACCACGTCACCACCGACATGAAGCAGGCCATGAAGGACCGCGACAACGAACTGCGCGACACCCTTCGCCTCATCCTCTCGTCCATCAAGAACGCCGAAATCGACAAGCGCGACGATCTCACCGCCGAGGAAAGCCTGGCCGTCCTCCGCAAGGAAGCCAAGCAGCGCCAGGACTCCATCGAGCAGTACCGCGCTGCCGGTCGGGATGACCTCGCCGATCGCGAGGCTCGCGAGCTGGCCGTCATCGAGCGCTACCTGCCCCAGCAGATGACCGATGAGGAACTGGCCGTCTTCGTCGCCGAGGGCATCACCGAGTCCGGCGCCACCTCGCCGAAAGACATGGGCAAGGTCATGGGGCTGCTCAATCCCCGCACCGAAAGCCGCGTCGATGGCCGCCGCCTTTCCGCAGCCGTCCGCGAAGCCCTCGCGAACCTGGGCTGATCCGTGCCGCTCCTCGATCTCACCGTCGACCGCGACGATGTGCCATCACTGAATGTCACCGACGAGGAACTGCAGCACCTGCTCCAGCACGCGCTCGTCGAAATGGTCGGGCCCGATGCCGCCGATTGGCAGATCAGCATCCTCTTCACCACCGACGACCGCATCCAGCAGATGCACGACGAGTTCATGGGCATCGACACACCCACCGACATCATGACCTTCCCCTACGCGTCCGACGACTTCATGCCGGAAGGAATGGGCGGAGAGGGCGGTGACCTGGTCATTTCGGTCGAAACCGCCGCTGCCAACGCTCGCGATGCTGGTTGGTCAACGGAAGATGAGCTTCGCTACCTCGTCCTCCACGGTCTGCTGCACTTGCTCGGCTGGAACGACACCACCCCGGAAGACCGGGCCGCAATGCTCCGTCAGCAGGATGCCCTCCTGACCAGCTGGCGCACCCGCTAACTGGGGAGCAGCGTCCGAACAGACCGGATGCCGCTCGAAGAACACCATCTCTCAACAGGAAACCCCACGGCTGTCTCATGGAGAGCAGCCGTGGGGTAGATGCACCAACTATCGAAAGACGACATATCGCTTCAGAGCGGAACCAGAGCGCCAATTCTCGTCTTGGTACCCAGCGAGGCGTGGAGAGCAAGGTGAGGTCGACCTGGTCACCCGCCCACCGAGAGACCAGGTCGACCATCGCATCTTCAGGAGGTGATTCCAATCCCGAACACCTGCCGGAGCTGGTCTGCCCCGTGCAAACCGGCCCGTCGCTGCACCTCTGCCAGCATCGCTCGCGTCTGCATCGAAGGTAGCGCCTGTGGCTCGGCATCTGGCTGGGCAATCGCGAAGTGAACCGTGCCCGCCACCAGGCCATGCGGTTGCGCCGTCCCGGAGAACACAATCCCCACGCCGACCGTCGCGCCATCGAGATCGCGCGCCTCGGCCGCTAGTTCCAGCGCCTTGGCCGCCGACACCTCGTCCGGCTGGTCGGGCTCGTAGGGAAGCACCTTCGCCTCCGCCACCGACG
>JAEZJB010000405.1 GCA_023415845.1 Chloroflexota bacterium
AGCTCCTCGGCATGCACGATATCGGTCGCGCCAACGGCGGTGAGCAGTTGGTCGTGGAGTTCGTTGGCGGCTTTCCAACCCCCCAGCACGTAGTCGTCGTAGGAGTAGGAGAGCTTGGGTCGCGGCAGCCCGAGCGGATCCAGTTGGGTATCGTCGAGCGTGACGCGATTGTTTGGGTCGGGCAGCTGCTCGATCATGCTGGCCAGGCGCACCTGGAACGGGGCCGTCTGCGAGATGGCATCGAGCAGCGACTTGCCGACCAGCCCCTGCTGGATCAGCGTGTTCGCCAGGTTGACGGGATTGCCCACGCTGTGGCTGACCTGGAGGCGGATGGCCCCTCGCTCGTTCCGGAAGTCACCTTCGCGAACCTGGTCGATGCCCGACAGCTGGAGCGGTCCACGGCTGCCCATGTACGGCTGTGGCACCATCGCCGACACTCTGGCCTCCGGGTGATCAGCCAGGTAACGCCCAACCAGGTCGCTGCTGTTGGCGACCCCATTCGGCAGGCGCTCGTCGCGGGACATCAGTAACAGGCGCGGAGTTTCGATGCCGTTGGCGGCAACCACGTAGAGCGTGCCTGTGACTTCATGGCTGGTGCCATCCGGATCGAGATACTGGACTCCGGAAATCCGCCCGTTGTCGTCCACCAGAATCTTCGAGACCATGGCATTGTCGGTCAGTTCCGCCCCGGCCGCCTCGGCGATATCGAGATGGACCGTGGCGTCGTATTTGGCCTGCACTGGGCAAATCGGAATGCACATGGCGTTGCCGCAACACTGGGCGCGGTTCTGGTACCCGGCCACCGAGTTGCGCGCCTGAGGAGTCGCCAGGAGTTCGAGCCCAAGACCAGCCGCCGCGTCCTTGAACATGTAGTCACCCGACGCCAGCGGCAGGGGCGGCATCGGGTAGGGAGCACTGCGCGGTGAGCCGTCGTTATGGTCGCTGTCGCCCGCCACGCCCAGTTCCTGCTCGGCGTCGACATACCAGGGCTCGAGATCGTCGTAGCTGATCGGCCAGTCCATTCCGACCCCGTAGCGGGTTTGCATCTCGAAGTCGCTCGGCAACAGTCGCGGACAGTTCCCTAGCCAGTGCCAGGTCGTGCCGCCGACCCGGCGTTCGTAATCGCTTGAGAAAAGGACCGGTCCCTCCTGCACGTAATAGTTGTTCAGGTCCTGACCAGCCGGTTGCGGTGCCCAGGCTGGGCTTTCGTAGGCGTACTGACCGCTCCGGTAACGGACAACGGCTGCATCGCGATCGGTGCGCGGCCCTGCCTCCAGAATCCGGACGCGCGCCCCGGCTGCGGTGAGGCGAGCGGCGATCAGGGCCCCCGCCACGCCCGATCCAACGATGACCACGTCGTACATGTCATTCGGTTCCATGTGATGGCTCCATCTTCCACAACCACGATTGGCAGAACTAGAGATCGATCTCCTGCGCCCAGTAGCCGAAGCTCTTGCAGAGCGACTGCTGGGTGGCATAGGGGAGGGTTTGCCAACTCGCCAGGTTGAAGAAAATGTCAGCGCGATTCTCGACCGGCAGGTTGTCGTAGCGGCCGAGGAACCAGTACTGGAGGATGTTGGTCGCGACCTGCTGGGCCGGAGCTGACGCCGCGGCGAGCGTCAGCGGGGTGAATTCCTCGATCGATCCCAGCTCGACCAGAATTGGCTCGATATCCGGCACGTTTCCCAGCAGGGCAGCCAGGGGTTCGACGGCAGTGGCCGCGAGATTGGCTCCACCCGCCAGGCGCCCGGAAAGCTCAAGCAGGAATGTCGGATCGATGACCGCCGCGACCGGCGACGCGGTTGGAGTCGATGCGCTGGCCAGAGCTGGAAAGCTCAGCGCCGTTGCACCGCCGACGATGCTGGTTGCTACCAGCCGGCGTCGGGTCAGTGAGCCTGGCTGGTGGTTGGGGAGCGTGTTGTCGGAAGGAGGCATGCGCGATCGGCCCTCGCTACGATGGTCAGAAAGGAAGTGATATCGAGTCTTGTTTCCATTCAAGCAGGGTGCGCATGGGGCGTCAATTGAATAGTGCCCCGCCACAGTCCAGAGCGCAGGCGTCGTAAGGACCGCATGGGGAGGAGGTCACCCTCGGGGAACTGGACTCTGTATTACGCCGGTTGCCCGTCGGAGCCGTTGAGCAGGTCCTGCAGTACCTTCGCATGACTGATCTCAACCGATTTCGTCGACGTGAGCAGCGTCAAGTGTCCCTGGCGGGCGAGGTCCTGTAGGTGCGTGAAAGCCTGGGCCGGACCAGGTTCCCGCAGTTCGGCCTGGTAGCGGCGGGCGAACTCCCCGTATTTCGCCGGGTCGTGCTCGTACCACCTCCGCAACTCGTTTGATGGGGCAACGTCCCGGAGCCACGCGGTGAGATCGGCTCGCTCCTTGCTGATCCCGCGTGGCCAGAGGCGGTCGATCAGCACCCGCTGGCCCTCGGAGGCATCTGGCGCGTCGTAGATGCGGCGGATCTGGACGGTTGCGGACCGGGTCATGACATTCCCTTTCCATTCGTCGGCGTATCCACCAGGGAATCGGCTGGTCAAGACAGGGGCGTGCCGGGAGAGACTGGGCGCTTCGGTCCACGCGATACATAACGATTGCCGGTGATGTGAAATCGTCGCAACAGGTCGGTCGCTTTCGAAATCCCGATCCTGGGCGACCGGGTAATCGTTTCGCCGGGGTGGAGTGGGGCTTCGGCGAGCACCAGGGGCGGGATGCGCAGGTCGTGACCGTTCATTGCCAGGTCGATCCCCAGGGCCTGGCAGAGTTTGCCCGGTCCATTTGTCACGTTGACCCCGGCAAGACCTCGTCGCGCTTCGAGCAGATCGAGGCCATTCAGCGGCTCGACAGCCCGAATCAGGATGCCCGATCCGTGTCCGGCTGGCCCGGTGGCGACGTTGCAGCAGTAATGCATGCCATAGGTGAAGTAGACGTAAAGACGGCCGCTTTCGCCAAACATCACCCGATTGCGCGGGGTTTCGCCCCGGAAGGCGTGACTGGCGGCATCGTCCTGGTCGTAGGCTTCGACCTCTACGATGCGCACGATGATGTCCTCGCCATCGATGTGCCGCGTGAAGGTGCAGCCCAGCAGCCGCGGAGCGACCAGATCGACAGGGGCATCCAGGAAATCGGGAAACACGGGCACTCCACAGATTGGGTGATCGGGCCGGTTGCCGTGGCGGAATCGCGGTCAACGCAATCTGTTGTTCAGGATAGATCAGGCTCCGAGGCATGATTCGCCACAATACTGGTCCGGGATGGCTGGGGCACCCATGTCGCCCCGCCCCAGCCGATCACGGCCACCACCCAGCCAAGAACCGCATCGAGCAGGAAGTGTTCCCCGAGGTAGATCACCGCCACCGTCATCGCCACAGCGTAGGCAGCTCCCACCCATTGCCATCGCGGGGACACTGCTCGCAAGGCCAGGAACACGAGCACCGCGGCCGCCACATGCACCGAAGGGAGGGCGGCCACGTGATTGGGTTCGAACCCCAGGGCAGGATTCGCGGCGGTTGGTGCACCCGGCAGGGCAGAGGTCGCCCCATCACCACCCAGGGCCCCAACCGTGATGCGGCTGACGGTGTCCGGATTGCTCATCCATGGCGGCGCAGTCGGCAACAGCACGAAGCCGATCAGGCCGAGCCCGAAGGCAATCGCGGTGGCCCAGGCATAGCGAATGAACACGACGCGTTGCCGGAACCAGAGCATCGCCGCCACCACGAAGGGCACGACGAAGAACGAGAGGTGAACCACCGCCAACCCGACGCTTTGAAGCTCGATCCGGTCTGGGGAGTGAAAGCGATCCTGCAGCCACTGCGATGGCAGCGTGCCCCCGAAGAGGCTTGCCTCGAACGACGAGACGGCATTCCGGCCACCGATCGCCAGCCCGGCGTTGTCCGCGACGGCTCTGCCGAGATTGAACAGGATCCAGACCAGGCCATACGCCCCGAGCCCGAGGGCTGCCGGACGCACCGCGGGGAACACGCTGAGGACCGAGGCGATGATCGCCGCACTGCCGAAAACCCCGCTGTATTGCTGGTGGGTGAGGTGATCGAGCACGAAGGCGATCGCGAAAAAGATGGCGACGGGAAGTAGTCGCCGCACAAGGGCGACCCATCGCTGGTGGGAGGATGCACCCGGGCGGACGATGGTGCTGAGCGTGGAGGGGACACTTGTCCGGGATGAAAGGTGTCGCATCGGCCCATGGTAGGTCAGTCGCGTCAGTGCGGTTGACCAAAAAGGGTTGGTTGGGCGCCGTGGGGCGTCCCGTCGGTGGCATTGCCGGTCGCAGGACATGACCAAAAGAAACACGCGCTCCTGATCCGACGATTCCGGTGGTGGTCGCCTTGCGTGGTGTATGCACGGACCTGGAACCCCGAGCGGCGAGCCCATGATGTCGTAAATACTGGCTGGAAGTCTTGCGGACCCACCAAACCTGCCGCACCCTGACGCCATCGCAACCCGTCGGTGATTGCTCCTGGAGGTCCTTCGATGCCGTCTCCCCGCTTTGGCTACTGCCTGCCGATCTTCGCCAATCCATCAGCTGGACTTTTTCGCACCCCAAACTACGACCACCTCGACGCCCGCACCACACTCGCCCTCGGGGTGAAGGCGGAGGCGCTTGGGTATGACTCTCTCTGGGTAGCCGATCACCTGATGCTGGGGCGCGATGAGGCAATCCTGGAGGGCTGGACGACGCTGAGCGTACTGGCTGGGGCTACCTCTCGTGCCCGGCTCGGCCTGATTCATCAGGCCCACTTCTTTCGTGAGCCTGCTATCGCGGCCAAAATGGCCGCCACCCTCGACCACCTTTCCGGCGGCCGCTTCATCCTGTTTTACGATTTTGGGCGTCAGCGCCGCGAGAACCTCGCCTATCACCTGCCATACCCGGACACGGAGCTCGACCTTGTCGCCGCAACATACGAAGGCGTTCGCCTGATTCGGGACCTCTGGCTCGCGGAGACACCATTGACGGCCCAGTACGGGCGCCATGGGGTGACCGCGGCAACCTGCACACCCCGCCCGGTGCAGCAGCCACATCCACCAATCTGGTTCGGTGAAGTCGAACCCGGCCTGCTGGATGCCTGCGCCGAACTGGGGCAGGGCTGGAACACCACCCCGTGTGGGCTGGACGAGTTTCGGCGACGCCTGGCGTTGCTGGCGACGGCGGCCGCCGTCGCCGAGCGAGATCTCTCCACCATCGAGGTAAGCCTGGAAATGCAGGTGCTGGTCGCCCTAACCACGGACGATCTCCGCGCCCGGATTGGCGACATGCTGGCCAGGGCGCCCGATCAGGACCGGATTGATCCCCACCTTCAGGCCTTCGCCGATGGCACCAGCAACGACCTGCCGGAATCGTTCACCAACGCGACGTTCGTTGGCACGCCGGACGAGGTGCGCGAGCAGGTGCAGTCCTACATTGATGCGGGAACCGACCACTTCCTGCTCTGGTTCCTCGACGCCCCGGACTC
>JAEZJB010000438.1 GCA_023415845.1 Chloroflexota bacterium
GGGGGTGGCACACGACGTAGCGGCTGTTGTCCTCGCGTGATGGCAGTCGCTTTGCCTTTGACAGAATGGGCGGCCATCATGCGGTATCAGAACCCTGGGACATGCTCTCGCCGATCCCTGGCGCGGATTGGGACAGGCGGCGCATTGGCCGCCGGCTTCGCTCCGGCAGTCAGCGGGCGGAGCGTATTTGCCAGCCAGCAGGCTTCACCTTCAGCAGGAAGCCTCGAGGCAACGATCTCCGCGATGGTCGACGGCTACATGACTGATCTCGACCTGCGGGCCGTGCTTGTGCATCTGCAGGAAGGCGAGACCGTGCTGGCTTCGCTTGCATTCGGTGAGTCGTTGCCTGGTGTCCCGGCGACGACCGACATGCATCTCCGCAACGGGGCGGTCGCGATTTCCCTTGTGGCCACGCTGGTGCTGATCCTGGTTGACGAGGGTGTGTTCGGGCTCGATGACACGATCGATCGCTGGCTGCCTGACCTGCCGGAAGCAGATGCCGCGACGGTTCGGATGCTGCTCAACATGACCGCCGGCTATCGCGATTACGTGCAGAGCAGCGAGTTCGAAGCCGCCGAACAACTCGACCCGTTTCGCGAGTTCACAGTCGACGAGTTGCTGGGCTACAGCTTTGACCAGCCCAGGCTGTTTGCGCCGGGTGAGAACTGGGAATACGCGCACACCCAGTACGTGATCCTGGGACTGGTGATGGAGGCCGCAACGGGCACTCCCGTTGACGTGCTGATGCAGGAGAAAGTGCTCGATCCGCTGGGACTGACTGAAACGCGGAACTGGTATACGCCGGAAATTCCGGAGCCGGTGCTGCATGCGTATTCATCCGAACGGCGAGCGGTATTGCAGATCCCCGATGACCAGCGATTCTACGAAGAGTCGACGTTCTGGAACCCCAGCTGGTCGATCACGCGGGGAGCGATCCAGACCAGCACCGTCGCGGACATGGCGGCGAGCATGGCAGGTGTGGGGCGCGGCACATTGCTTTCGCCCGAGTCGTTCGCCGCGCAGTTCAGCCGTGATCTGGTGGGATTTGGCACACCGATGGATGGCTGCTTTTCGTGTCACACGATGAGAGAGGATCAGGTCTACGGGCTTGGCGTGTGGATGGCAGGTCCATGGATCTTCCAGAATCCGCTGTTTGCTGGCTACAGTGGGACGGCTGGATACCTGGCAGAGCATGACATTTCCCTGGCCGTAGCCGTGACCTATGGCGAGGGGAGTTTCGGGGTGGACGGGTCCTACATGCATGACAATGTCTCGACCACCATCTTCAAGGCGATCGGACAATTGCTGACCGGACCCGGCGCCACCCCCGTGTCGTCCTAGCCGTGGACTGGTTGGGCGAGAGGAGTCAGGACTGGATCAGTCAACGTGACGGCCCCTGACTCCGCCCAGATTCCGATCTGCCCCTGCTGGCGTTCGCCGCTCAGGGTCGCCAGCACCACCTCGCCATCGAGGGCCACTTCGAGGTATGGACCGTTCGAGATCATGGCGACCGCCAGCGAGGCGCCCGGCTCGAACGGTTGCCGGAGATGGCCGCGCTGAAGTTCGGTCCAGCGGAAGTTGGTGCGACCGGAAAACGGTTCGGTGGTCGAGAGCCATTTTTGCAATGAAACCCGGTCGGACCCCTCTTCCAGCTCAACGAAGTAGCCGCCCCCGTTGTCTCCTTCGAGCCGAAGCGCGATGCCACCGACCGGGGCGTCGAGCGTGAGGGTGCCAGTCAAATGGAAGTCCCGGTGCTCCCCGGAGGTGGCGAGGAGATCCATTTCCCCGGTTTCGGTCTGGAGTTGCCACGCGGCTGCTGGCGTGGCGCGGTAGAGCGTGGCGGAAGCGGCCGGCAACGGTTGTGGCTCGGTGGTTGCCAGTGCTGACCACCCAGGGAAGGGTGTGCAGGCCAACGAGCCATCGGGGCGAGACTGCAGGACCAGGGGAGCCACGACATATTTGCCGTGGGGATTGGCAGCCCGCACCCAGTCGGCCTGGCCGCCTGGCGGCAAGTGCCAGCACATATAGATTGGCGTGCCCTTCCAGACCGCGATGCGTCCCGCGTAGTGACCCTTCGGGGCAAGAATGCCACCATCTGGCGGCTGGACCCACGGACCGGTTGGCGAATCGCCCATCCAGTATCGCTGGACACGCTCTTCCATCACGGCGGCGGTGAGGTACCACCGACCATCGATGGTAAACACCTGGGGGCATTCGAGGTCCCAGAAGCGGCCCGGCGCGAAGAGAGGTGGGTGAACCTCCCATGACTCGAAGTCCCGGGTGGTGAAGTACCCGACCGCGCCGCGGCGCAGCAGGGGGCCGTGATTCTCGCGGGCGTTGACCGCGACATGCCAGATGCCATCGGCGAAGACCGGCTTCGGGTCGCGCCAGGAAACCATGCTGGTCACTTCCGGCTCGGTCTCGTACCAGCGAGGGTCAGGAGCGACGACCGGGTTGCGGGCATCCTTGTGCCAGCGGATCAGGTCGTTGGACACGGCGTGCCCTGTGCGCTGCACCCGGCCATCCTCGGCCCGACTGAGGGCGGTGTAGAGCATGTGGAAGACGCCGTCGTGTTCGCTGACGCTCATGGTCCATATCTGGTCATCGTCGCTGTGCCCGTGGTCGCTGGTGCGGAGGGCATCGGGCAGCGGGCGCCAGGTGAGGCCATCGGTGGAAACGACATGCTGGACAACGTCGTGGTTAGGCAGGGTGAGGTGGAAGAGGTGAAGCTCATCGCCGTGGGGAAAGATTTCGATGTCGCCGACCTCGGAATGGCCAAATCCTCGCGGGGTGTACACAGAGCGTCTCCTGCTGGTTGGTGGCGGGTGTGGGCATTGATGCAGGAAAGCATACGGCTCCTTGCCCAGCTACGGGATAGTTAATGCGCGCGAACATTCCAAACGGTGATCATCTGACCGGATTTGCAGCACTCCTGCCAACGAGGCGAGACAGGTGGCGAATGGAATCTGGTGCCGGCACGTTCTTAGGGGCTTCTTAGGCGCCGGTGGGAATCTGGGTGCGTGGCGCGCAACGGAGCGTGCCGGAGCTCAGGATTTCACGGAGTACGCATGCCCCTCTCGAACCAGGCACCCACGACATCGCGGCGCAAGACCTATACCCGGCGAGGACTGCTGGCAGGCGGTGCCCTGCTGGGTTGCTGCGCCCTGGTTTCGGGCGGAGGAGCGACTGCCTGGTGGTTCGCCAATCGCCCGGTTGACCATACGGGTGAGCTCGATTTCAGTAATGCGCTGACCATTCCTCCGCTCGTCGAGGGTGAGATCGCGGCGGATGGTACCCGGCGGTATGACCTGGTGCTGCAAACCGGCGCCAGCCAGATCTTGCCGGACAAGGAGACCGAGACATGGGGCGTCAACGGCCCGCTCCTTGGTCCGACCCTGCGGATGCGGCGGGGCGAGACCGTGAAGATAAGCGTGCACAATGAACTTCCGGAAGCGACCAGCGTGCACTGGCATGGCATGCATCTGCCGGCCCGCATGGATGGTGGTCCGCACCAGATGATCGAGTCGGGAGCGAGCTGGGAACCAGGCTGGAGAGTCGAGCAGCCGGCCGCGACGCTCTGGTATCACCCACATCCGCACGGCCGGACTGCCGAGCATGTCTACAAGGGCGTCGCGGGCCTGATCCTGATCGATGACGAGCACAGTGATGACCTGGAGTTGCCGCACGACTACGGGGTAGATGACATACCACTCATCATCCAGGACCGGAAGTTCGACGACGATGGCCAGCTGACGATGGAT
>JAEZJB010000456.1 GCA_023415845.1 Chloroflexota bacterium
TCGTGCGCGAGACCGGGCGTCATGCCGAGGGTGGCGAAGATCCGCCGGAAGAGGTCGAGATCGGCCGGAATCTCGGCGGTCAGCACAACCGCCCGCCCGGCACCGACCCGAATGTCTCGCGCGCAGGGCTCGTCGGCGCCGTAGACCCGTAGGAGGTCGCCAGATCCCGGGCGGAACGTTTGGGCAAATCTGGCCCGCAGTTCCGGCCGCGGCGCCAGCCAGCCGGTCGCTTCCACCGAGAGGAAGTAGCGGGAGGTCGACAGCCGTTCACCGGCAGGGACCAGACCAAGCGCATCTTGCAGGATGGTGCATGGTGCGCCGGTCATGTCGAAGGTCGGCACCTCGCCGTGCAGGAAGAGACGGCCGCCGGCTTCGAGCCACTCGACCAGTTGCTGTTGAACTCCGGGCGCCATGTAGCGGGCCGCGTTGAGGATGATGATTGGTGTCTGCTTCACGTCGAGTTGATCGCGTTGCAGGTCCAGCGCCGGAAAACGATAGGTCAGGTGTTGCAGGACCCTGGCCGTGACCTTGCCCGGGCCGCCAAAGCGGACCCGTCGCAGGGCCGCCTCGATCTCGGGCATGACCGGATTGCCGCGGTAGATGCTGTCGGTCATCCAGTAATCGGGAATGAATCCCAGCGCAACCGGATCGTGTTCCTCATTCGCCACGGCGAGTTCCGCGCTCAGCGCCCCGAGCATGCGGTTCGTGCGGGCCAGGCGGGGCAGCGTGAAATTGATCTCACCCTCCGGGCTGATTGGCGCGTTGATCCCGTGGTGCTCGCCGGTGAAGGAGATGCGATCGTTGCCGTCACCGGTTTGGCGGTCGAGCCGGTAGTTGTAGCCGCCGGTGAAGAGGTAGTAGTTGATCAGCCGGTTGCCCTGCCCGATGGCCATGCGCAGCTTGAAGTCCGCAGCCGAAGGGTCGAGCCGCACGCCCAGGCTGCCACCGTAGTCCCCCTCGCCTGCCTCGAATTCGAGTGAGGCAAGGGGCTGCTCCGGCCGGTTGACCGCCGCCATGAAGGCGTTCATCAGGTAGAAGTCGCAGGCATTCGCCCCGGTCAGGTCCCCAAGGTAGTGATCACTGCCGGCGAGATAGCCGGGTGCCTGGGTGTAACTCTCGAACAGCTGGGAGATGCCGATCGGGAACGGCTCGCCGCCGCCGTTCTCGGTGCCGTGGA
This sequence comes from Chloroflexota bacterium, assembly GCA_023415845.1. GTDB lineage: Bacteria > Chloroflexota > Chloroflexia > Thermomicrobiales > UBA6265 > JACCYX01. The sequence continues at coordinate 1,178 of JAEZJB010000456.1, forward strand.
TATTGACGATGAAGGGAACCTCACGGATGCCATTCTCTGCGGCAAATCCGCGCAGGGTCGCCACGTAGCGGGCGAATCGATCGCGCATGTAGTGCCCAAGGTCCTGCATCAACCTCCCGGCGATCACCGGTCCCGGTGACCGGACGACCTCGGCGAACTCCCTGGCTTCGCCGTATCGCGCCGTCACCGTTTGGCACCCCTCGCGGGCCTCGAGCCAACGACGGAAATCGGCCAGCACGAAGTCGGTCAGGTCCGGTGCGTTGGTGACCCACGACAGCATCCCGATCTCGTTATCGAGCTGCACGGCGATCACGTTGCCACCTTCCGGCTGCAGGCGGGCGGCAAGGAGTGGCATGACTGCCCCGTACCAACCGTTGACCGCCTGCAGAAATGCTGGCGCCAGGTAGTCGAGCGTGCGGGCCGGTGCCGGCTCGCCATCCCACCCGACCGGGACGACCTCGGGATGATCCTCGTAGACCCGATACGGAATACCCTCGTTCTTCATTTCGGCCATGACGAACGGCCCGGGCCGCGCGACGAACCAGAGGTCGTGTTTGGCGCAAAGATCGATGAACGCGCCGAGGTCGAGCTCCGGCCGGCTACGCCCGACCAGGTCGCAGGTCCCGTCTTCGAGTTCGTGGCAGAGCCAGGGAATGTAGGACGCCACCGTGTTCCCGCCCGCCTGCTTGAGCTTGAGAATCCGATCTTCCCAGGTATCGCGCGGCAGGCGGAAATAGTGAATTTCGCCCGAGATCAGCAATTGTGGTTGACCGTCGATCAGGATCTGCCGTTCGCGAATGTCAATCATGGGTCCCGGAATCCCCCTGCAGTCACGACACACATACATTTCATGAGTATCGCAAAACTACATATAGATCGTGAAATTTTAGGCATAGTTGCCTGTTGGGATACTTGATCGTATCCTGATTCTCACTGTAAACGTTTACGGCTGAGAGGGAAAGCATGCGCGATTCGGACCCGACGGTCCACGAAGTCGCCAGGCGAGCCGGAGTTTCGATCGCCACGGTGTCGCGCGTGGTGCGCGGAGTGGGACCGGTTGCGGAGGAAACTCGCCGGAAGGTAGAAGCCGCGATCGCCGAACTCGATTACCGGCCTAGCCACTTCGGCCAGGCACTGGTCAACCGGCGGCATGGAACGCTGGCGATCGTCTTTCCCGGCTTGAGCGGTCCCTACTACTCGGAGGTGATTCATGGCTACGAACGACGCGCGACCGAGGCCAGGATGAGCCTGCTGATCCTTGGCAGCGGTGGTCTGCCGCATGCCGAGCACCTCGTGTTCGACCTCGCGGGCCGGGCTGACGGCCTGGCCGTGCTGGGCAATTCGGTGAGCGACGACCTCGTTCGCAAGCTCGAGCGGCGTTCGATTCCGCTGGTCACCGTGGCGAGGACACCGATGCCAGGCATCCCCAACGTGCGGGTGGAAAACCGGGCCGCAACCCGCAAACTGGTGGGGCATCTGATTGAAGAGCATTGCTGCCGCGGGCTGGAGTACATCGGCAGCACCACTGATTCTTCCGATGGCGCCGATCGCTGGCTGGGTTTTCTCCAGGCCCACCAGGATGCGGCGCTCGAAGTTCCCCTCGCCCCTTTCGAACCCGCCTGGGACCAGCAATCGGGCGCCTGGGCCTGTTCCCGATTACTGGCTCGGGGCCAACTCCCGGACGCCATCGTCTGCGGCTCCGACGAGATTGCCACCGGCGTGCTGAGCGCGCTGGTCGCCCGCGGCATCCGCGTCCCAGCCGATGTCCTCGTCACGGGCTGGGATGACGGGGCCTCGGCCAGATTCACCACTCCCCCATTGACCACCGTCCACCAGCCAGTGCAGCAGCTGGGCTACGAATCGGCGTCGCAGTTGCTCGACCGCATCGAGCGCCGGGCCGACAGCCAGGATGAGGTGCTGCCGACGACGGTCGTCATTCGCGCCAGCTGCGGCTGCCAGTACGACCCTGAACAGGACCTCAAACCAGCCGATCCTGGGGAGGTAGTGCCTATGTGAGTCACCCGACGAGCCTTGCCAACTGGCGGGTTGACCGCCACCTCCGGGTCCCAACTCGACTCGAAGGGCGTACCACCGAACTGTCCAGTCCCGCTTCGTACGCACCAGGAGAGCGAACCATGTCCACCTCCCCCCTTCGCCCGACGACGATTTCCCAGGCGAAAGCCTGCCGGAACGGCGTCTGCACCCCGACCATCAATCGCCGCAATCTGCTGCAGGGATCGGCGCTGGTGGCTGCGGGCCTCGCAACCGGGTCCTTCGCCAGCCGGGCTGGCGCCCAGGACCAGGCGATGATCGAAAACCTGAACCTGGGAAGCTTCGGCGGTGGGTCGAACCCCCAGATCAACTTCAACCCCTACTCGCCCAACTCCCTCTCCAACTGGTTCTTCGAGCCGCTATACATCATCAACGACTACACCTGCGAAGAGATTCCCTGGTTGGCCGAGTCCTACGAGTGGCGGGACGACAAGACGCTCGTCTTCACCGCCCGCGAAGGGGTGACCTGGCACGACGGCGAAGCCTTCGGAGCCGACGATATCGCCTTCACCATGAACATGCTCAAGGACTATCCGGCGCTCGACCTTTCCGGCGCCTGGACCTACCTGGACAGCGTGACCGCCGACGGGAACGATGCAGTCTTCACCTTCAAGGAAGTGGCGATTCCGGAGTTCTACCGCATGGTGGACCCGAACATCGTGATCCTGCCCGAGCACCAGTGGTCGCAGGTCGACGACCCGCTGACGTTCCTCAATGAGGAGCCAGTTGGCACCGGCCCATTCAGGTTCGGCGAATTCAACGGCGAGCAGTTGACTGGCGTGCGGTTCGAGGACTACTGGCTGGCCGACCGGATTCGTGTCCAGCAGGTGACCTGGCGCAAGGCTGGCCAGGGGCAGACCGACCAGTTGCGGCTGGCTGACGGCGAGTACGACTGGAATGCCATGTACGTGCCGAATGTCGAGCAGGTGTTCGTCGCCCGCGACCCGGAACAGAATCATTTCTGGTACGCCCAGGGCTCATCCATCGGCCTCGGCATGAACCTGGCGAACGCCCCGTTCGACGACGTGGAATTTCGCAAGGGCATCAGCTGGGCGATCGACCGGGACAAGATCATCCAGAACGCGCAACTGGGCTACGTCACCCAGGCGAGCCAGACGGGCCTGAAGCTTCCCGGGCAGAGTGACTGGCTCAATCCGGACATCGAGAACGAAGGCTATCTCGGCCTCGACCTCGACCGGGCCCGGCAGATCCTGACCGATGCCGGCTACTCGTGGGACGGCGACACCATGCTGGACAAGGACGGCAACGCCATCGAGTTCCGGATGATGGTGCCGGCTGGCTGGGCCGACTGGATCCAGGCCGCCCAGATCGTGCAGGAATCGCTGCAGGAACTCGGCATCACCGTCAACCTCGAAACCCCCGATGGCAGCATCCACGACCAGGACCGGAAGTCCGGCAACTTCGACACCTTCTTCCAGGTCCATGGCGGCACCTGCAACATGCACGCCAACTTCTACGACAACTTCCACAGCGGCATGACTGCCCCGGTCGGTGAAGACGCCGTCACCAACTTCGTGCGCTACCAGAACCCGGACTTCGACGCCCTGCTCGACCAGTTGCGCACCACGAGTGACGCGGACGAACAGTTGTCGCTGGTCCAGCAACTGCAGGAGATCTACTACAACGACATCCCGGTGGTGGATATCTGGTATGGCGCCCACTGGTTCCAGTACCGGACCGAGCACGCCGTGGGCTGGCCGAGCGAGGACAATCCTTACGCCCAGCAGACCGACCCGTTGCTCGTGCTGATCAACCTCGTTCCCCCGGGAGAGGAAAGCCCGATGGACTTCCCAACCGTGACCGAGGCGACTCCCGCGGGCTAGCGATCACCGCCCCGACCATCGTGCACATGCGGGCGAGTGGCCGGCGGAAGCCCCGCTCACTCGCCCGCCGGGAGGGAAGCCCGTGGCCTACTTCGCCCGCAAGATCATCTTTTTCATCCTGACCCTCTGGGCCGCCGCCACCCTCAACTTCATCATTCCGCGCCTGCAGGGTGGCGATCCGGCCGAGGCGATCGTCCAGCGCATCGTTGGCAGCAACCAGTCGGTCGATCCACGTCAGGTCGAGGCCATCCGGCTCATGCTGGGCGTGCCGGACACCCCGATCTGGCAGCAATACATCGATTACCTGGGCGCCATCCTGCGCGGTGAGTTCGGCATCTCCTACAGCTACATGCCCTACACGGTCACGCACATGATCGGGGAGGCGCTGCCCTGGACGCTGGTGCTGGTCGGCATCACCCAGACCCTGTCGTTCGTGGTGGGTACCCTGCTCGGCACCTGGGCAGCATGGAAACGCAACGGGGCGTTCGACTCGATCCTGACGACCGGGGCGAGCTTCTTTGGCACATTGCCCTTCTACTGGATCGCGCTGATGATCGTGTACATCTTCGCGTTCGAGTTGAAGTGGTTCCCGGATGGGGGCGGATTCAGCGGCAGTGTCTCGCCGGGCTGGAACTGGGACTTCGTGCGGAGCGCCCTCTACCACTCGATCCTGCCCGCCGTCTGCCTGCTGATCACCGGACCAATCGGGTGGATCATGGGCATGCGCAACACCATGGTCCAGACGCTGGGTGAGGACTACACCCGCCTTGCCCGGGCGAAGGGCCTGCGCAACCCCCGGATTGCCCTGATGTACGGCGCCCGGAACGCCATCCTGCCCAACGTGACGGCCTTCGCCATCTCGCTGGGCGCCCTCGTCGGCGGCTCAATCTTCATCGAGCAGATCTTCGACTATCCGGGCATGGGCCAGCTGCTGTTCGATGCGCTGGGCAACCGCGACTACCCGCTGATGCAGGCCATCTTCTTCTTCATCACGGTTGGCGTGCTCACGGCCAACTTCCTGGCCGACCTGCTTTATGGCGTGATCGATCCGCGCGTCCGCCGGGGAGGTGACAGCTGATGGTCATCCAGCAAGGGGATCTTCCCAGCGACCAGAACCTCACACCAGATCTTTCAACTGCCGAAGAGCAGGTGCTTCAGCGAAAGTCACGCCTGCCGATTCCCGGCTGGCTCATCATCGTCTGGCGCAACCGCAAGGCCCGGTTCGGCATCATCCTGCTTGGGTTCTTCGTGTTCGTCGCGATCTTCGCGCCGTGGCTGGCGCCCTACGATCCGCGGGACAACGACTTCATTCCGTTCCAGTCGCCGAACAGGGACCACTGGCTGGGGACGACCCAGGCTGGCCAGGACATCTTTTCGCAACTGATCTTCGGGGCGCGCACCTCCGTCGTCGTCGGGGTGCTGGCCGGGGGCCTCGCGACCGTCATCGGCCTGGTGATCGGCCTGATCGCCGGATATGTCGGTGGCTGGACGGACGAGTTCCTTTCCTTCTTTATCAACCTCGCGCTGGTGGTGCCCACCCTGCCGCTGATGGTGGTGATTGCCGCCTACTCGCCGGTCAAGGGCCTGACGATGGTCATCATCGTGATCGGCGTGACCGGCTGGGCGTGGGGAGCCAGGGTCAAACGTTCGCAGATGATCACCCTGAAGGAACGTGACTACATCACCGCTGCCGTGTTCGCAGGGGACAGCATGCCCCGCATCGTGTTCCGCGAAATCATGCCGAACATGACATCGCTGGTCGTGGCCGGATACATCGGCGCGGCCTCCGGGGCGATCGGGGCGGAAGCGGGCCTCGCCTTCCTCGGTGTCGGCGACCCGCTGACGATCTCGTGGGGCACCATGCTGCAATGGGCGAACAACTCCGGTGCACTGCTGACCGGGATGTGGGCCTGGCTGATTCCGCCCGGCATCTGCCTGGCGCTGCTCGTCACCGCCCTCACCTTCATCAACTTCGGCATCGATGCCATCAGCAACCCGCACCTGCGAGAGGAGTAGCCAGATGGCCATGCTGGAAGTCCAGGACTTCGACGTCACCTACGTGACGAAGCACCGTCCGCCGTTCCAGGCGGTGAAACAGGCCAACCTCGTCGTGAACGACGGCGAAATCGTCGGCCTGGTGGGAGAGTCGGGATCGGGCAAGTCGACGCTGGGCAACGCCGCAATTCGCCTGATCGATCCGCCCGGCGAAATCACCGGTGGTCGCGCCCTGTTCCGAGGCACCGACATCACCACGCTGGATGAAGAACAACTCCGCCGGCTGCGCTGGACCGAGATCTCGACCGTTTTCCAGGGCAGCATGAACGCACTCAACCCGGTGATCAACATCGAGCGCCAGTTTCGCGATGCCATCCAGTCGCACACCTCAGAAAGTGACGTCGGCGCCCGGCGGATGGCCGAGCAGGCGCTGGAAATGGTCTCGATCGACCCGAAATACCTCAAGTTCTTTCCGCACGAACTCTCCGGTGGCATGAAGCAGCGCGTGTGCCTCGCCCTCGCGCTCGTTCTCGAACCAAAGTTCGTGCTCCTCGACGAGCCCACCACCGGACTGGACGTGGTGGTGCAGCAATCGATTCTGCAGAACCTCAAGGACCTGCAACAGCGACTCGGCTTTGCGGTGCTGCTGATCAGTCACGACCTTGGGGCGATCATGGAAGTGGCCGACCGGGTCGCCGTGATGCGGAACGGCGAAATCGTCGAAACGCAACCCGCCCGCCAACTCCTGGAACACCCGCAGCACCCCTACGCCCAGCAACTGATCGACGCCTACCGCGAACTGTGGCTCGATCCGGAACCACCCACCAGGTCACCCGTCACGCCTGGCCAGCTGGTACCGCCGGCGAAGGATGAGCCGGTCGTTATGCGAG
>JAEZJB010000037.1 GCA_023415845.1 Chloroflexota bacterium
CTGAGGGGAACGGGCGAAACGGCGGTTTCGTCATCTTCTTCGGCCAGGCGAACGTGGAGGTCAGGCATTGCGATGGTCCCTGGCGAGGTCGAAAGTCACCGAGCGATGGTCCCTGATTCTACCGTGCGTGCCATCACCGGCCACCCATCTGCACTGGGCAACGGCTCGGTCATGCGAACTGTTCGCTGCCACCCGATGCTCCCGGGCACTATCGCTCCAATCGCCGACCCCGGCTACAATCCCGGAGACGACTCACCATTCGCGCCCGGACCTCACTGTCCAGTTCACGGTGCGACCACGCAGCCAGTATCGGGCTGCATCGCGAGGAGCAGATTCTGCATGAAGATCGTTCGCTACTTGGATTCCGGCACCAACGCCCCCGCCTACGGCATCGTCGAGAACGACGTGGTCTATGCCGGTGAGGGCGACCTCTTCGCGGGACTTACCCGAGGTGCCGAAGTCGGCCCGCTCGACTCCGTGCAGTTGCTGGCCCCCATCGAACCCGGCAAGGTGGTCGCCATTGGCATGAACTACCTGAAGCACGTCAAGGAACTCGACGCCACCCGTGAGGTTCCCACCGAGCCGGTCGTCTTCATGAAGCCCACTACCGCCATCATCGGACCTGGCGAGGCGATTCAGCTTGCCTACCCCGAAAACGACACCCACTATGAGGCGGAACTCGTGGTCGTCATCGGCAAGGAAGCCTATCGCGTCTCGCAGGAGGATGCGCTCGACTACGTGCTGGGCTACACCGCCGGCAACGATGTCTCCGACCGCGTCCAGCAGATGGGCGGCATCCAGTGGATCCGCGGCAAGGGCTACAACACCTACCTGCCGCTCGGTCCCGCCATCGAAACCGACCTCGACCCGAGCAACCTCGCGGTCCAGTCGCGCCTCAATGGCGAACTCCGCCAGGACGACAACACCAACGGCCTCATCTTTAGCGTCCCCTATCTCATCGAGTTCCTCAGTGACGTTATGACGCTCCACCCGGGCGATATCATCATGACTGGCACACCGTTCGGCGTCGGTGGCATGCATGCCGGCGACACCATCGAGGTCATCGTCGAAGGGGTCGGCGTCCTCTCCAACCCGGTCGTCAACCGCGACTAGACCCCGTGCCAACTGGTTGGAGTCCCTGACCACTCGGCGCCGATGCCCGAAACACGCAAGGCGTAAACTACCCACGTGCTGCCAATCTCGGCACGTGGGTAGTGTTGTTCATGGTCTGTCCGGCTATCGTCAATGACAGGCTGGCTCCTGCCCTGCTGCCGCAAGTTCGGAAAGGACCCCGGTTCATGCGCATCACCATCTTCGGTACCGGCTACGTTGGCCTGGTGACCGGCGCCTGTTTCGCCGAAAGCGGAAATGACGTCTGCTGCGTTGATGTTGACGCCGCCAAGATCGAGGCTCTCAACAACGGCATCATCCCCATCTTCGAACCCGGCCTGGCTGAACTCGTCGACCAGAACGTCAGGGCCGGACGCCTCACCTTCACCACCGACGCGAAGGAAGGCATCAACCACGGCCTCTTCATCTTTATCGCTGTTGGCACGCCACCCAACCCCGACGGTTCGTCCAACCTGCAATACGTCGAAACCGTTGCTCGCACCATCGGCCAGCATTTGACCCAGCCGGCCCTCGTGGTCGACAAGTCGACGGTCCCGGTCGGTACCGCCGATTTCGTCCGCGACACCATTCAGGCAGAACTCGACCGTCGCGGTGTCCAGGTTGCCTTCGACGTCGTCAGCAACCCCGAGTTCCTGAAGGAAGGCGCCGCCATCGACGACTTCATGCGCCCCGACCGCATCATCATCGGCGCCGAAAACCCGGACAGCATCGAACTCATGCGCCAGCTCTATCATCCGTTCAATCGCAATCACAATCGCATCATCGTGATGGACATCCGCTCCGCCGAGCTGACCAAGTACGCGGCGAACGCCATGCTCGCGACCAAGATCTCCTTCATGAACGAGATCTCCAACATCGCCGAGCGAACCGGCGCCAACATCGAGAGCGTCCGCATCGGCATCGGCTCCGACAGCCGCATCGGGTACGACTTCATCTACGCCGGCATTGGCTACGGCGGCTCCTGCTTCCCCAAAGACATCCGTGCCCTCCAGAACACCGCCCTCAACTACGACTACGACGCCACGCTGCTCGGTGCTGTCGAAGAGGTGAACCAGCGCCAGAAGCACGTCCTCCTCGAAAAGATCCTCGAGCACTTCGGCGGCGACGTCAGGGGCAAGACCTTCGCCATCTGGGGGCTCGCCTTCAAGCCGAAGACCGACGACGTCCGCGATGCCCCCAGCCGCGTCATCATGGAAGGGTTGTGGGAGCGCGGCGCCCGGGTCCGCGCCTTCGATCCGGAGGCACTCGACACCACCCGCGCCTTGTACCCCGACCATCCTGCCCTCGAACTCTGCGACGATCGTGACGACGCACTCAAGGGAGCCGACGCGCTGGTGATCTGCACCGAGTGGCGTCAGTTCAAGAGCCCCGACTTCGAGCTGATGCGCTCCGAACTCTCCGAGCGGGTCATCTTCGACGGCCGCAACATCTATGACCCTGCTCGGGCCAAGCGGGAAGGGTTCACCTACTACGGCATCGGCCTCGGCGCGTCTGCGAAGGAACCGTCCACCGCCCTCAGCGGAGACTCACCGCTCCTGGCTCAGGCCGCCGCCCAGTCCAGTTAGCAATTTCCGGCCCAGTCATCCGGCTTGGGCCGGCGTCCCCGCCATCCATGCACGAGTTGAGCCGGCCATATCCTTTCCCGGTCGCGCGTGCTCGGCTAAAGTGACCAGCAAAGGAGGAACGTCAGTCCATGAAACTCTCAGGTGAATACGCCTTCAACGCGCCACCCGAAACCATCTACCGGCTCATGCAGGATCCAGACACCCTTATGACCTGCCTGCCCGGCTGCGAAGCACTCGAACTCATCGGCGAGAACGAGTACGCCGCCACCATGACCATCGGCGTCGCCATGATCAAGGGCCGCTACAACGGCAAGGTCCGGATCAGTGACCAGGTCGAACCGACATCGTTCAAGATGCTGATCGAGGGCAAGGGTCCACAGGGGCAGGTCTCCGGCGAGGGCCTCATCGAGATCTCCGCCACGCCCGAGGGCTCGCTGGTCACCTGGTCTGGTGATCCGAAGATCAGCGGCACCCTCGCCCGCATCGGTTCTCGCGTCATTCAGCCCGCCGCCAAAATGATCGTCGGCCACTTCTTCAAGTGCCTCGAGCAGCAGGCAACCGTCGAATCTTCCGCCTCCTGACCCTTCACTATCTCCCGTCAGGAACCATACGCACCTCACGTATCGCCTTCCGCGACGTGAGGTGCGATCATCACCGCGTCATCCCTCCATCCGCATCATGAGGAGATCCCCCTCAATGTCCGAGCGCTACGCGATCACCACCACCATCAACGGGACCGAACGGCAGGCCGAGGTCGAACCTCGCTCGCTGCTGGTCCATCTCCTCCGCGATGACCTCGATATGACCGGCACTCACACCGGCTGCGACACCGGCCAGTGCGGTGCCTGCACCGTGCACCTCAACGGCCGCGCCGTGAAAAGCTGCATGGTCCTGGCCGTCCAGGCCGACGGCCAGGAAGTCACCACCATCGAAGGCGTCGCTCCGGCCGGCACCCTCCATCCGCTCCAGGCTGCCTTCTGGGAAGAACATGGGTCGCAGTGCGGCTACTGCACCCCGGGTGTGATCATGTCGTCCCTCGCCCTGCTGGCCGAAAACCCCGATCCGTCCGAAGACGATATTCGCCACGCCCTCGAAGGCAACATCTGCCGCTGCACGGGCTACCAGAACATCGTCACCGCGGTGAAGGAAGCTGCCCAGCGCCTGTCCCGCGGCGAACTCGCCCAGCCGATTTCCTGATCTGACGGAGGTAGCGAATGTATCCCTATCCTTTCTCCTATCACCGTCCTGCCAGCGTCACCGAGGCGCTCCAGCTCATCGAAGAGCACGGCGAAGATGGCAAGGTACTGGCCGGCGGTCATAGTCTCCTGCCGGTCATGAAGCTCCGGCTCGCCCAGCCCTCGCACATCATCGACATCACCCGGCTCGACGACCTGCGCGGCATCACCGCCGCGGATGGCAGCATCCGCATCGGTGCGCTCACCACCCACCACGACATCCTCACCAGCGAGCTGCTGGCCGAGTCCGTCGGACTGCTGCCCGAAATGGCCCACGTTGTCGGCGACCAGCAGGTTCGCAATCGCGGCACCATCGGCGGCACCATCGCCCACGCCGACCCTGCCGCCGATTACCCGGCCGGCATCCTCGCCCTCGATGCCACCATCATCGCCACCGGACCGAATGGCGAACGCCAGATTCCGGCCAGCGAGTTCTTCACCGGCTTCCTGGAAACCGCGATCG
>JAEZJB010000078.1 GCA_023415845.1 Chloroflexota bacterium
ATTGGTGGTAGGCTCTTGGAGGCGCTGCATTTCAGCCGCATACCAAGGAGAGCCAGGCCTCCATATGACGTATTCCCCTCGTCGCGATGCGGCAACACAGATCATCACCGGACTCCCCGTATTCGGAAGCTGGGTGAATGCAATCAGCGAATACGACACTCCCTATGGGCGGGTGGGTGCCCGGCAGATCGACGTGCTGTGGGCGCTTCGTCACGGCCTGATCGACGAGTGCCCGGTAACCGCATCCGCCATCACCCAGTACCTCAACGTGCAACCAAGTGTCGTCACGCGCCTGCTGGCCAAACTGGAGGCCAGTGGTTTCATCGAGCGGATTGGACTTCCGAGCGATCGCCGGGCGAGCGAGATTCGCGTGACGGACCTGGGCGAGATGATCGGACAGTTCGTGGAAGACCTGTATTACGAGGAAGTGATGGCCGTACTCGAAGCGTTTTCCGACGATGAGGTCGAGCAGCTCCGGGTCCATGCCGAACGGCTCCACGCAATCGGGGTGAAGCTGCTGACCGACCGCAAGCAACGAAGCCATCCACACATGTCGACTGCGCGGGTGCTGGAGATCGACTGACCCGCGCTGGCCAACGCAGACGGAAATAATCAGAGGCCACAGACAATAGCGGCAATCTCGGGCATACTTCACCGTGACCGACCCGGAAACTTCTTCGGGCCTATCGCATGGAGAACATGTAGGAATGACTGCACACGGTGACGCGCCGATTGTCTGCCGCGGAATTCGAGGGGCCACCACTGCCGCCGCGAACACCGCCGAGGATATCCTCGAAGCCACCGAGGAACTGGTGAAGGTTTTGATCAACCTCAACCACCTCGATACCGAAGACATCGCCAGCGCCATCTTTACCACGACCCCGGACCTGACCGCGTGGTTCCCGGCCCTGGCGGCACGGGAATTCGGCTGGACCGAGGTGCCGATGATCTGCACCCACGAAATGGCAGTGCCGGGGTCGTTGCAGAAAGCGGTGCGTGTGCTGGTGCATGTCAACACCACCAAGTCGGCTTCGGAGATGCGGCACGTTTACCTCAAGGGTGCCAAGCAACTCCGGCCCGAATGGGGCATTTCCGACGCAGAACTCGCCAGCGTCCTGGCCGAGAGCACTGCCGTCGCTCGCTGACCGACACCACCGCGATGTCACCCCGATTGCCGTGCTCGGTGCATGAGCGCACACGGCAACTGACCATTCAATCTGCCCAGCACGTAGTGGAGCATCAGCGATGATCATCATCATGAAGAGCGGCGCCGAGCGCGACGTTATCGACCCGATCATTTCCCGCATCGAAGAACTCAGCCTGAAGGCACACCCGATCTTCGGCGAGAACCAGACGATCATTGGCGTGGTCGGCCTGCCACTGCCCCCCAGCCTCGACGAAATGTTCGAAGTGATGCCCGGGGTCGAGAAGGTCGTGCGCGTCTCGAAGAAGTACAAGCTGGCGGGTTGGGACTTCCATCCCCAGAAGACCGTGATCCAGATCGACGATGTGGCGATTGGTGGTGAGGAAATTACCATCATCGCGGGGCCATGTTCGGTCGAGTCAGAAGAGCAGACGATGGAAGCCGCGCGGGCGGTCAAGGCGGCGGGGGCGAAGCTCCTGCGCGGTGGAGCCTACAAGCCACGCACGTCGCCATACGAATTCCGCGGCCTGGGGGTGAAGGGGCTTGAAATCCTGGCCCAGGCGCGCGAAGAGACCGGACTGAAGATCATCACCGAAGTCATGACCCCGGCCGATGTGGAGACGGTGGGCAAGTACACCGATATCTTCCAGATCGGTGCCCGTAATTGCCAGAACTACCTGCTGCTGGAGGAAGTTGGCAAGGCCGGGAAGCCGGTGATGATCAAGCGTGGCCTTTCAGTGCTGATCGAAGAGTGGCTGCTGGCCGCCGAGTATGTAATGGCACAGGGCAATCCGAACGTGATTCTTTGCGAGCGCGGAATCCGCACCTATGAAACCGCCACGCGCAACACCCTCGACGTGTCGGCGGTGCCGGTGCTGCAGAGCATGTCGCACCTTCCGGTCTTCGTGGATCCGAGCCATGCGGCAGGCAAGCGTGCGTTCGTCCCGTCCCTGTCGCTGGCCGCAGTCGCGGCAGGGGCCGACGGCCTGATCGTGGAAGTACACCCGAACCCGGACATGGCGATGTCGGACGGCGCGCAGTCGCTCGACTTCGAAGAGTTCAATGCGATGATGCCGAAGGTTGCCGCCGTGGCGGAAGCCGTTGGGCGCACACTGCCGTTGCCGACCACCGCGGCGGTCTAGACCGCTCCTCATTTGCAGGTACACCAACCGGGGAGGCCAAGCTGGCCTCCCCGGTTGCATATCGACTGGTTGGCGAGGAGCGACCGATGCCTGATGTAGTGCTCCGATTGGTAGATGACGCCGATTACGACCGGCTTTTCAGCCTGCTATCGCATCCCACATCGTGTCCCCCACCGAAGCTGGCTTCAGGCCTTCCTCGCCGAGACGACTTTGATGCGGCATTGACCAGGTATCGGAGTGACAAATCGGTGGTGCTGCGGGCGATCGTCGTTGACGACGATGTTGTGGGCTGCATCATCGCGACCGATACAGGGCGAGTGCCCCAAATCGAGTTCGTGGTCCATCCCGACCGTCGGAATCTGGGCATAGCGACCGGGGCAGTGCTGGCTTTCACGGTGATGATGAAGCGACGGCCATTGCAGGCTCGGGTGTCACCCACGAATGGTGGCGCAATCCGCGTGCTGGAGAAGGCGGGTTTTGCCCCATCCGGGCCGGTACAGGCAGGCAGCAGCAACAATCTGGAGAGTGGAGAACTTTCCTACGAACTCGGGTTCCTTCCCGCCGCGACATTCGTGGGGACTCCCATCTCGTGACCAGCTCTTCCCGCCCCACCTCTCGCTTCCTGCTCTTCGTCGCGTTCCTGGCGTTCATCTCGATAGGTTTCCCCGATGCCGTGCTGGGCGTGGCCTGGCCGTCGATTCGGGAAACGATTGACCGGCCGCTGGACAATCTCGGCTTCCTGCTGTTCGCTGCTGGTGCCGGGTATTTCAGTTCGGGCGTGATTGCGGGAAAGGCGATCGACACCTTCGGGGTCGGACGCCTGCTTGCCACCAGCACGTTTGCCGTCTCGATCGGCCTCTTCGGCTACGTCATTTCGCCCAGTTTCTGGATGCTGCTGCTCGCTGCAGCAT
>JAEZJB010000096.1 GCA_023415845.1 Chloroflexota bacterium
CGCAATATCCGCCCCGGCGGCCTGCTCGTCACCGCCGCCGATGATCCAGGTTGCCAGCGACTGCTCGCGGCCCTCCGCAACGACCCATCACGCCAGTTTGGCATCGCCACTTTTGGCTGCACCGACGATGCCGACTGGCAGATCATCGATGCGACAGACGGATGGCAGTTCCGCGCGCCCGATGGTCACGTGTACGACGCCAACCTGAGCGTCCCCGGCTTGCACAACGCTCGCAACGCCATCGCGGCGGTCGCGGCCCTCAATACCCTCGGGTTTACTCCCCGTGAGGCCATCGACGCCATTGAGCCATTTACCGGCGTCGGTCGCCGCTTCGAGCACAAGGGCACGATGCGCGGAATTGACGTGGTCGACGATTACGCTCACCATCCGGAGGAGATCGCCTCCACGATTTCGGCCGCCCGCCGTCGCTTCCCCAACCGCCGGATTCTCGCCGTCCACCAGCCGCACACTTACAGTCGCACCAAATCCCTCCTCGATGAGTTCGCCGCCGCCCTCAACCTCGCCGACGAAGTAGTCTTGCTGGACATCTATCCCTCTGGCGAAGACGACGACCTCGGGATTTCATCAGCAGACATCCTGCGTAAGCTCACGGTGCCGTCACATGCGGTCGGCGACCCTGACGAAGCCGGTGCCCTCTCCGCCACCCTCGCCCGCGAAGGCGATGTCATCCTCACTCTGGGTGCCGGCGACATCACCCGCACCGGCGCCGTCGTCCTCGCCCGCCTCGCCGAACTGGCGGCCCCGACCTCGGCTGGCCGGCCCAATCCGCGCGCAGCCCGCAAGCCTCTGGACACCTTCGAGATTCCCGGAGCGCCGCACCTCAAGGCGCAGCGCAACGCTTCAATGTCGATGTTCACCACCATGCGCCTCGGCGGCAAGGCCGACGTGGTGATCCGCGCTCCGACTCCCCAGGATGTCGAAATCGCCGCCGAGTGGGCCCGCGACGAAGGACTTCCCATCACCGTTATCGGTGGTGGCAGCAACCTCCTCGTCGCCGACGCCGGTATCCGGGGGGCGGTTATCATCGCTCGCACCCCCGGTGAACGCGCCGAGCACCTCCTCACCGCTGAGGATCAGGATGACCGCGTCCGCGTCACTGTGGCCGCCCAGGCGCCACTTTCCTGGGTTGGTCGCTTCTGCGCCGAACAGGGGTGGGCCGGCATGGATTGGGGTGTCGGTCTCCCCGGCCAGATCGGCGGGGCCACGGTCAACAATGCGGGCGCTCACGGCACCGAACTCAAGGACCACCTCGTCGAGATCGAGTTGTTGGCGTCCGATGGCACGATCCAGCGCGTACCCGCCGGTTGGCTCGAAGCCCGCTATCGCATGACGAAGATCAAGGAAGCGGTCCGCCCTCGCGAGTGGACGGTGTTGCGTTCGGTCTTCGAACTGCCGAAAGCCGACCCGGTCGAGCTGGTCGCCCTCGCCGACGATCACGCCGCCTTCCGCAAGCGCACCCAGCCAACTGGTGCCTGCTCGGGCTCGACGTTTGCCAACCCTCCTGGTGATTTCGCCGGGCGTCTCCTCGAATCCGTGGGGATGAAGGGCTTTACCATCGGCGCCATGCAGTTCTCGCCCAAGCATGCAAACTGGGTCATGAACACCGGTGGCGGAACCGCCCACGACGCCTGGGAACTGATCCAGCACGCCCGTGAGGTGGTCCTTGCCGAATACGGGATCACCCTCCACCCCGAGGTCGAGCGCGTGGGTGAGTGGGACTGATCGGCAGGCACCTTGCGATACCGATACTTCGATAGCCAGAGCAATGAAGGGAACAGGTGGTCATGACGACTGAACAGGACGGCGCACGACGAATCCGCATCGGAGTTATTTTTGGCGGTCAGTCGGCAGAACACGACGTGTCGCTGCGATCAGCTCTCACCATCATCGACGCCCTCGATTCCAGCCGGTTCGAAATCGTTCCCATCGGCATCACCCGCTCCGGCCGCTGGATCACGGGCGGCGACCCCATGAAGGCCCTGACGGCGGCTTCACCCATGTTCCATCTCGGTACCGGCGAGGAGTCTTCCCTCGAAAGCCTCGACGAGAACGCCACGCTCGCCCTGATTGATCAGGCCGGCGCCACGGCCACCTCCGGTGTCCCTCTTGGGGTCACCGAAGCTGTCGACGTCTTCTTCCCCGCGCTCCATGGCCCGATGGGCGAAGACGGCACCCTTCAGGGCCTGCTCGAGATGGCAGGTGTACCCTACGTCGGCTCCGGTGTGCTCGGCTCCGCCGTCGCCATGGACAAGGCAATCACCAAGACCATCCTCGATCAGGCTGGGCTTCCCCAGCTCCCCTGGCGCCTCGTCTCCCGCAAGGACTGGCGGGAGCGTCCCGACGAAACCGCGGCCGCCATCGAAGAGATCATCGGCTATCCCTGCTTCGTGAAGCCGGCAAACATGGGATCCAGCGTTGGTGTCTCCAAGGTCCGGAATGCGACCGAGCTGACCGCCGCCATGAATCTCGCCGCCCAGTACGATCGGCGCATCATCGTCGAGCAGGGCGTCAATGCCCGCGAACTGGAGCTCTCGGTCCTCGGCAACGACGAGCCGATTGCCTCCATTGCTGGCGAAATTCGTCCCGCCGGCGAGTTCTACGACTACAACGCCAAGTACATTGAGGACTCCGCGGAACTCATCATCCCGGCCGACATCGATGCCGATCTCCTCGGCTATCTCCAGGCCGCTGCCATCGATGCCTTCCTCGCCCTCGATCTGGCCGGCCTGGCCCGTGTCGACTTCTTCGTCGAGCGCGATACCGACCGGGTATACATAAACGAAGTCAATACGTTGCCCGGTTTCACCTCCATCAGCATGTACCCCATGCTCTGGGAGGCGAGTGGCATTCCCATTTCCGAATTGGTCGAGCGTCTCGTTCAGCTTTCACTCGAACGCCATGCCGAGCGCCAGTAGTCAACAGGTTCGATCCCGCTCGTCAAGAGCGTATGAACACCTCAATGCTATACTGCGCAGGTATCCGGGGCAGGCGCGAACGGGCACCACACGCTCGGGCCCGTTTTAGCGTATTCGGCAGGTATTCGCCGATACGTGCGTCAGGCAGCCTCGAAGGGGAGCAGGGAAGGCGGATTCGGTGCTGTGCCGGACCGATCGTGCGTCATGATGGATGGTGTTGGGACGATGCAATCCCGAGGACAAAATCAGGCCCGGGGCCAGCAGCAGGTGCGCGTGCATGGCGCCCCCAGCCAACAGGCGCCGGGGTCTGAAGGTTCGGCCCAGGCGAGTGAAGGACAACCAGTGACGGCATCGCGATGGAGCAACTACGACTCGTTCGCCCAGGCGTTCGCTCGCATTAAGGTGATCGGGGTCGGTGGCGCCGGTGGGAACGCCATCAATCGCATGGTCCGCTCCGGTGTCGATGGTATCGAGTTCGTTGCGGTCAATACCGACGCCCAGGCGTTGATGACCTCCGAGGCGACGATCGCCATCCGCATTGGCGACAAGCTCACCAAGGGACTCGGTGCCGGTGGACGGCCCGAGATCGGTGAGCGTGCGGCCGAAGAGAGCGCCGAGAGCCTCGCCGAGGTGATGAAGGATTGCGACATGATCTTCATCGCCGCCGGCATGGGTGGAGGCACCGGCACCGGAGCTTCACCCACCATCGCTCGCCTCGCCAAGCAGGCCGGTGCCCTCACCGTCGCCGTCGTCACCAAGCCGTTCGACTTCGAGGGGGGTCGCCGACGCCGTGCGGCCGAGGAAGGCATTGAGCTCCTCAAGGAGACGGTCGATGCCCTCATCACCATCCCCAACGAGCGCCTGCTGCACATGGTCGATCCCAAGACCACCGTCACCGAAGCCTTCCAGATCGCCGACGATGTGCTCCGCCAGGGTATCGCGGGCATCTCCGACCTCATCACCAAGCCGGGCGTGATCAACCTCGACTTCGCTGACGTGAAGACCATCATGCAGGATGCCGGATCGGCCCTCATGGCCATCGGCTATGGCGAAGGTTCCGACCGCTGCGTGAATGCGGCTCGCGAGGCGATCGAGAGCCCGCTGCTCGAGATGAACATCCAGGGTGCCAAGGGCGTGCTCTACAACATCAGCGGGGGCACCAACCTCACACTGTTCGAGACCAGCGAAGCCGCCGCCGTCATTCAGGCCGCTGCCGATGAGGACGCCGAGATCATCTACGGAACCTCGATCGACGAATCCCTCGGCGACGCCGTGATGATCACCCTCATCGCCACCGGCTTCGACGAACGTGTGGGTGCCGACGCCTACTCGCTCCAGCCGTCGTTCTCCCGCGAGCCGCAGCGAGGCTCGTCCAACCGGCGCGAGCGTGAGCCCGGACGCCAGGCAGGTGCTCCGCCACCGCAGCAGCCCCCGGTGTATCCCGACGATGAGTGGGAGACCGAATCCTCCATCGTCCGCTTCCTCCGCGAGCGCTAGGGTGCCAGTCTCCTCCGCACCGTGATCTCATGCCTTCCGGCCAGAATTACGGTGCGGTCTCGCCTACCTGCCTCAGTGGGCCCACCAGGTGGAGGTGCCTGTGCGTTGTCCCTACTGCCGAACGGAAGATACGCGGGTCGTCGATTCGCGTGAGCAGAGTGGTGGTGACACCATTCGCCGTCGCCGCGAATGCGTCGCCTGCCATCGCCGCTTCACCACCTACGAACGCGTCGAGGCGGTTTCGCTCGCGGTTGTCAAGAAAGATGGCCGCCGGGAGGAATTCAATCAGGAGAAGCTCCGCCAGAAGCTCCGCGTGGCGTTGACCAAGCGACCGGTGAGCGAGGCAGAGATTGACCAGGTGATCTCCCGGGTAGAGGCGGAACTTCTCGCCAAGAATGTTCGCGAAGTGCCGTCCGAGGAAATCGGCGAGGCGGTGCTCCGCCAGCTCCGCGATCTCGACCAGGTGGCCTATATCAGGTTCGCCTCAGTCTACCGCCAGTTCGCCGACCTCGAAGAGCTTCGTCGCGCCGTCGACACGCTTTCCTGAGCCACGAAGCCGGGCTGCCATCGGCATCCGCTCATGGACCACCCGCGTCGGCCCACACAGGACTACGTGAAGGCGCGAATCGGATCACTCGGATTGCGCGCCGAGCGTGTTGCCTCCAGCAGGATCCTTTGCTCCAGCCGTGCCGCCTCTCGGTAGCGGTTGAGGTCTTCGTAGGCTTCGATCGCGGCGAACATCCCTCGCCTTGGAAGCTCCCAGAAGTCGGCGAAGGTGGTGGGGTCAAGTTCCTGGTCTTCGGCGAGCGCAAGATAGAAGGCGCTCCTGGCTTCCTCGAAACGGTGCTCGAAACCAAGGCGAACCGCCCGCTGGCAGTTTCTGGCCGAACGGTGATGCA
>JAEZJB010000239.1 GCA_023415845.1 Chloroflexota bacterium
ATTCCAGATCGGCGAGGCGGGCGATGTGGACCTCGTTTCGGACCTGATCCTCAAGATGCAGGACGGCGAGGTCGACCTGTTGGGGGCCGAGGTCGGCCAGATCGACGATGGGGGCCTCGACGAGCGAGGGTGCGGGGTTCAACACCTCACGCATGGCCCGGGCCGAGGCGCGGACGGAGAGCAGATCGCGGTCGGCGAGGATGACCTGGGTGGGGGTGAACTGGTGGGCGGCGACGAGCGGCAAGTGACCCTGGCCAGGCCGGAAGGCGAGGACCTGCTCTGGCTGGCCAACGACCGTGCGGAAGATGTCGAAGGCCACTTCGGTTGCATAGTCGTAGGAATCGTACTCAGGCAGGCCGACGACCGGGACGATATCGTACTCGAAATCATCGACACCGAAGCCGGCTTCCTCGCGATCGAAGAGGCCGCGCGCGAGGGGATCGATGACCGGCTGGGCGGGACTACCGCTGCGGACATGGATGACCGTGTGATCGGCGTGCCGCTGATCGTATGTCACCTCGGCGGCCGGATGGGCCGCGATCGCCTCGCGAAGGAGATCAGCGAGCGGGTTGACCACCACCAGGGCGAGGACACCACCCTGATCGAGGACGGTGAGGCAGTCGAGCGCGAGTGCCTGCAGGACAGTCTCGCCGGCCTTCCCGGGGACATTCCAGAGCAGGAGATCTGGCCCCTCCCCACTCGTAGCGAGGCCATCAACATCGAGTCCGACCCGGCACTCGACACCCGTGAGTCCGAGGCGGGCGGCGTTGTCAGCGGCAAATTCCACCGCCAGGGCATCGCGGTCGATGAGGGTGCCGCGCCAGCCCGGTTTGGTGGTCAGCCAGGCGAGTCCGAGCACGCCATAGCCACAGCCGAAGTCGACCACCTGACCGGCTTCCGGAAAGACTGATGGATCAAGCGACCGGAGGAGGAGGCGTGATCCGGCGTCGACGTCGTGGCTGCTGAACAACTCCTGCGCGACGCCGAGCGAGACACGTTTGCCCTGCCAGTCGAGGGTGACATCCTTCTTGAACCAGATTTGCCGGTGCATGACTACGTCTTTCGTGTTGGTTTCGAGCTTGATTCCCGCCAGTCCCCAGCGGTCATGGACCCAGCATGGACCGACTACCGGTTGCTTGCCAGTCGTCACTGCCGGGGATAGCATCCTTGCAGCTTGTCTGGCCCGTCGCTGCGGGCTCAACCGGGAGCGAGAAGAACCATGCGCGAGACATTCCGAGTCGGCATTGTTGGAGCAGGCGTCATTGGCCAGGTTCACGCTGGTGCCCTGGAAGGGGTCGACAACGCCGACCTGGTGGCAGTGGCAGAGGTGCGCGAGGACGCGGGCCGCCAACTCGCCGACAAGTATGGGGCAACCTGGTACGCCGATTTCGCGGACCTGCTGGCCCGGCCGGACATCGATGTGGTGATTCTGGGTACGCCATCGGGCATGCATCCCGAGCAGGCGATGCTGGCGGCACAGGCCGGAAAGAACGTGATCACCGAGAAACCGATGGCAATCACTGCCGACGGCGCCACACGTATGATCGAGGCGGCGGAGCAGGCCGGGACCCATTTGGCCGTGATATTCCAGAACCGGCTCACCGGCGACGTCTATCGGGCCAAGCGAGCGATCGAGCAGGGCCTGATTGGTACCCCGGTCGTGGCGAGCGCCGCCGTTTACTGGCATCGGACCCAGGAGTATTACGACGCGAATGGCGGATGGCGCGGGACCTGGGCGCTCGACGGAGGCGGGGCCCTGATCAACCAGTCGATTCACACGATTGATGTCCTGCAGTGGTTGATGGGTGGTGTGGAATCGGTGCAGGCCCAGACGACGACCATCACGCACGATATCGAGGCCGAAGATGCTGCGGCTGCGGCCGTCCGCTTCACCTCGGGCGCGGTGGGATCGGTGCTGGTCACGACGTCGGCGAGCAAGGATTTCCCGACCCGGGTCGAGGTGGTCGGGACCAGTGGACGACTGACGCTGGAAAGCAATGCCCTGACCCTGTATGAAGGTGAGAGGGAGATTACTGACGACATCCTTTCTGCCGACGACCTCGAGACGATCGCTGGCTGGCGGCCCGATGAAGGCTTCGGCGATGGCCACCGGCGTCAGTTGCGGCTCATCTTCAATGCGCTGGCGGCGGGGACGACCCCGCCGGTCACTGGTCGAGAGGCGCGGAAGGCCGTCGACGTGATCCTCGGCATTTACGAATCGGCTCGAACAGGCAAGCGGGTCACCATCACCAGCGAAGCGGAGGTTCCAGCATGAAGTTCGCCGTCTTCAGCGTCTCGATTCCCGAGTGGGCACCCGATGTGGCGGTTTCCAGGCTCAAGGAGATCGGCTACGACGGGATCGAATGGCGCATTCAGGATCAGCCGGAGAGCGCTGCGGCTCCGACGTTCTGGGCCAACAACCAGGCCACCCTGCCCTTCTCTACCCTCGTCGCTGACGCCGCGATCTGGTCCGAGTTGACACGTAACGCCGGGCTCGACATTCCGTCGCTCGGCACCTATGTCAAGTGCGACGATCTGGAAGGGGTGGACCTGGCGATGCAGGGCGCGAAGGCCATCGGCGCATCGCAATTACGGATTACCGTACCCGCCTATGACGGCGTGGTCGCCTTCCGCCCCCTCTTCGACACGGCACGGGCGCAGTACCGGGAAGTGGTCGAGCTGGCCAAAAAGCATGGGGTGAAAGCGCTGCTCGAACTCCACCACCGGACGATTACGCCGTCGGCAAGTTCGGCACGGATTTTTCTCGACGGGCTCGATCCAGAGTATGTGGGTGTCATCCATGATGGTGGGAACATGGCCCATGAAGGGTATGAGACCCATCGCATGGCGCTGGAAATGCTGGGCCCCTACCTGGCTCACGTCCACATCAAGAATGCCCGGTGGTTCCCGGTCAAATACAACGACGACGGCTCGGTCCAGTGGAAATGTGACTGGGCGCCCGTGAACAAGGGCATCATCGATCAGCGAGCGCTCTTCGTGGCGCTCCGAGCGGTGGGCTACGATGGCTGGGTAGGTGTCGAGGATTTCAGCACCGAGCGGAAGCTCGAGGACCGGCTGCGGGAGAACCTCGCCTATCTCAAGCAGCTGGCAGAGGAAACCAGGGTCGCCGCCAGCTGAGCAGCCGGCTTCAGGACATTCGGACTTTCGACCGCAAGTCGCCGACAACCAGGTTCGACATCACGGGGACTGAGGATCGGCAAAGAGGCAGAAAAAGCGAACACCCCGGGATGGAGATTCCATCCCGGGGTGTTTTCACTCATCGACTAGGTCGGAGGATTGTCCTCGACTTCGTCGGTGATGCCGATCTCGAGGTTGGCTTCGTCCGGCACTTCACCGTCGAATCCTTC
>JAEZJB010000256.1 GCA_023415845.1 Chloroflexota bacterium
ACTACAAATGACCCGTCTTCGTCGTCCTGCTCGCCCCACAGCAGGTCGTAGTTGGCAATCGTGACCGTGTCTCCGGTCTGGATTCCGAGTCGCTTGAGTTGGGCGGAAATCCCGCTTCGCTCCAGCCCCCGCTGAAACCGCTCGGATGCCTCCCACAAATCGAAGTTGGTCATGTGGGTGAAGCGCTCGATGCCAACGCCAGTCACCGTAAAGCTGTGCGCGCCTGTCCGGGTTGCTTCCCAGGCGCGATCATCCACGTTGCCAATGGTGTATACCCGGCGCTTCGGTCGCTCGGCCAGTGCCTTCTTCGCTTCCGCATCCTGGATGTCCAGTTCGCGCAGGATCCCTGCCACCACCTCGAAGACGTCCCGGACTCCTTCGCCAGTCGCCGCTGAAATCGCCATCACCGTGAAGCCTTCTTCTTCGAGGACCTCCCGCAGACGTGGCGTGTTTTCCCGCGCTTCAACCAGGTCCTCCTTGTTGAGGACAACGATCATCGGCTTCTTCGCCATCTTCGGATCGAACGCTGCGATCTCGGCGTTGATGGTTCGGAAGTCCTCCAGCGGATCGCGGCCCTCGAGTCCCCCCGATGCGTCCACGACGTGGACCAGCACCCGCGTGCGATGCACGTGGCGCAGGAAGTCATGACCGAGGCCCGCCCCGTCAGCCGCCCCTTCGATCAGGCCCGGGATATCGGCCATCACGAACGCCTGGCCTCCGGGTCCACCGACAGAGACCACGCCCAGGTTGGGCGAAAGGGTCGTGAATGGATAGTCGGCGATCTTCGGCCGTGCCCGCGTCGCCGCGGCCAGCAACGTCGACTTGCCGGCGTTCGGCAGCCCCACGAGTCCTACGTCGGCAATCAGGCGCAACTCCAGCCGCAGCCAGCGCTGCTCGCCAGGTTCACCGAGTTCGGCCATCCGTGGCGACTGGTGACGTGAGGACTTGAAGTGCGTGTTTCCGAGGCCACCTTTGCCGCCTCGTGCGATTACGAATTCTTCGCCGGGCAAGACCAGGTCCGCGATCGGTTCGTCACTGTCCTCCAGATAGACGACTGTGCCGGGCGGTACCTTGACCGTCTTCGACTTTCCGTTCTTGCCGTGCATGTTCCGGCTGCGCCCCGCTCCCCCGTTTTCGGCTTCGTAGTGACGCACGTACTGGAACGGCAGCAGCGAGTTCAGGTTGTCGACGACTTCGAGAATGACATCGCCGCCTCTGCCGCCGTCTCCCCCATCCGGGCCACCCTTGGGAACGTATTTCTCGCGCAGGAATGACGATGATCCATTACCGCCGTTGCCGGCTTTGACGAAAATTCTTGCCTTGTCGACCAGCATGCCGGCCTCCTGAATGGTGTTGCGAATCGGGGCGCCTGGAATGGCGTGGCAGCCGATGACGGCCTGCCCGGGTTCATGCGGGCAAAACGGAGGGCTCACCGCCCGTCCAGCAGGTCGGTGAGCCCTCGGCGCGAGACCATCGTCTCGCGGTGCGGCTCGCTCGATGTGGCTCAGTTTACCGCATCAAGCGTTATGTTCGCTGGTCACTACTCCAGGTAGTCTCGCAGCCGGTTTGCCCTCGTCGGCTGGCGGAGTTTTCGCAGGGCCTTCGCTTCGATCTGGCGAATGCGCTCGCGCGTCACGCCAAACTGTTTGCCGACTTCCTCCAGGGTGCGTGTCCGGCCATCGTCGAGGCCATACCGCATGTAGAGCACGTCTCGCTCCCGGTCAGTCAGCGTGTCCAGCACTTCTTCCACCTGCTCCCGTAGCAGTTGGCGACTGGCGGCATCGGCCGGAGCGGGCATCTTCTGGTCTTCGATGAAGTCGCCCAGGTGGCTGTCTTCTTCTTCGCCGATTGGCATTTCCAGCGACACCGGGTCCTGGCTGATCTTGAGGATTTCCCGGACTCGCTCCGGGGTCATCTCCATTTCCTTAGCCAGTTCTTCCGTCGTCGGTTCGCGTCCGAGTTCCTGCTGCATGCGGCGGCTGGTTCGCAGCAACCGGTTGATCGTCTCGACCATGTGCACCGGAATCCGGATCGTTCGCGCCTGGTCGGCAATCGCCCTCGTAATCGCCTGGCGAATCCACCACGTGGCGTAGGTGCTGAACTTGAAGCCCTTGTGATACTGGAATTTCTCGACCGCTCGAATCAGGCCCAGGTTGCCTTCCTGAATCAGGTCGAGCATGCCCATTCCACGGCCGCCGTACTTCTTCGCCACGCTGACCACCAGCCGCAGGTTCGCTTCAGTGAGCGCCACCTTGGCCTGGCGTCCTGCCAGTTGAGTGTCCCGCCAGCGACGGGTCATCCGTGCTCGTCGGCTCTCGAAGAGTTCGATGACCGCCGTCTCTTCCGGCCAGGTGTCGCTGGCTCCCAGCGCCTGCTGCAGCGGTGCTGGCATCAGTTCCCATTCGACGGTGCGCAGCCGGAGTTGTTCCTCCAAAGCGTCAGCCGCAATTTCGTGCCGACCGCAGATTGCCGCGATGGCGGCATCCGGCAATGCGGTGATCGGCAATACGTCGTTGACAACCTGCTCTCTCGGCGGGAGATCCCGATCCGGATGTGCCTCGACCCACAGGTCTCGCATCATCGGCCATCCCGCCCTGAACGAGTGGTAAATGGCCATCCCAACCTCGACCGGGCCGGCACCGGCCTCACCAGTCGCCAGTTGCTCGTTCAGGTCGGTGATGTACTGGCCCCGTTCCATTGCCTTGGCCAGTTCAACTTCCCGTGCGGCGCTCAGGAGTGGGACGCGTCCAATTTCACGGAGGTACATCCGCACCGGATCGTCGAGCGAAACCGCCGAGAGGTCACTATCGGCAATCGCCTCAGTGGTGACCCCACGGTTCATTTCCACGTCGATCTCGTCGTCTTCTCCGCTCAGGTCGATCGCGCTCGGCTCGCGTTGGTCACTCGTGTCGATCAGCGAGCTGAGGTCAGCCAGGCGATCTTCAAGTGATGCATCGTCCGAATCGGCTACTCGCACGATGGCGGTTGGATCGAGTGACTCGAGTTCTTCCTCGGCCAGGACCTTGTTCGCCAGATCTTCGCTCAATGTGATGACCCCCTTGGTGGGTGATCTGGGGCGGCGTTGCTGGATGACAGTGGAAGCGTACGACCATCTGTTCGCATCGTGCCATGGTCTACTCGGGCTGGGTGGCTCGGCAGGCGTGGACTCAATCGACGCGCTCGTGATGCGTCAGGCCACAAGGTCGATGGAGTCGGCGTTTGGGAAACGGAAACCACCATCGATTGTGGGCGATCCAGGCTGCGAGATGGGCAATTTACACGCACTCATCTCTTTCTGCAACTATTGTGGATCGCTCCTACCACGAAGCCTGGAAGCTGGACACACCTCCACTGGATCAAACGCCCAAAGCGTCACTCTGTGAGATGTGGCGGCACGATCTCTCGCCGAACCAGGTCCTGCCAGGTTTCGCGAGTCCGAACGCAGGTTGCCTGCCCGTCATGGACCAGAACGACCGCTGGTTTCGAAGCTGCGTTGTAATTGCTGGCCATTGAAAGCGTGTACGCGCCTGCTGCCGGAATCGCCAGCAGGTCTCCGGCCGTTGGCTCGGGAAGCGCCACGCCTTCGATCAGGATGTCTCCCGACTCGCAGAACTTTCCGGCAATCGTCGTCTCGACCAAACTCGACGCTTCTCCGCTTCGATTTGCGAGAACGGCCTCATACCTGGCTTCGTAGAGAGCAGGGCGGATGTTGTCTGCCATCCCTCCGTCCACCGACAGGTACGTCCTGATTCCCGGTAACGCCTTCTGCGCCCCGATTGTGTACAGGGCAACGCCAGCCGGTCCGACAATAGCGCGGCCTGGTTCGATCGTCACCGTCGGAAGGTCGAGCCCATGCTTCTCGCAACCCGTTTCAATTGCTGTCGCCAGTTGGTCCGCCCATCGAGCGATCGGGAGCGGCTCGTCAGCGTTCCGGTAGGCAATTCCGAACCCTCCACCCGGCGAGAAATGGTCCAGTCGGAACCCATGGGCGTCGCGCATGGCCGCTGCGAAGTCGAGCATCGATTCGATTGCGCTGGTTGTCGCCTCGCTATCGAAGAGCTGCGATCCCACATGGGCGTGCAGTCCCACAAGGGAAACTCCTGGCAACGCCTGCAGTCGGGCAACCGCGTTTGCCGCCTGTCCGTCCACTATCGGAAAGCCAAACTTTGAATCGGCGACCCCGGTACTGATCTTGTAATGGGTGTGGACATCCACGCCCGGATTCACTCGGATCATGACCGTGACTGGTTTGGCGATCCCGGTGGTCAACTCTTCAAGCAGGTCGATCTCGTGGTCGTTGTCCACGATGATCTTCCCGATTCCGGCCGCAATCGCTGTCTGCAGTTCATCCCGGGATTTATTGTTGCCGTGCAGGCTGATCTCGCGTGCCGGCA
>JAEZJB010000264.1 GCA_023415845.1 Chloroflexota bacterium
CGGGGTGATCGGCGAACCCCAGGTCACGCCCGACATCTCGCGCGAGGAGGTTGCGGCGGCGGCCGGAACCTCCATCGCCCAGCTTGCGGACGCCAACGACCGCGGCGCTGCCATCGCCACCATGGCGAAGGGCGCCGCGAGCATCGTGACCCGCCTCTTTGCCGAAGGCCGGTTGCAGGGCATGCTCGGCCTTGGCGGCTCCGGCGGATCGTCGCTCGCCACTCACGCCATGCAGCGCCTGCCCGTGGGCGTGCCCAAATTGATGGTCTCCACGGTGGCCTCGGGCGATACCCGTCCCTATGTCGGTGCTGTCGATATCACCATGATGTATTCGGTCGTCGATATCGAAGGCATCAACCAGGTGTCGCGGCGCATTCTCGGCAATGCCGCCGCCGCCATCGCTGGCATGGCCGCCGCCTATGCGCGCCCGCTGCCTGAAACCGATGAGCGTCCCCTTATCGCCGCCACCATGTTCGGCGTCACCACCGCGGCCGTGAAGCATGCGCGCGACATTCTCGAGTCACGCGGGTTTGAAGTGCTGGTCTTTCACGCCACTGGGGCGGGTGGACAGTCGATGGAGGCCCTCGCCGCTGGCGGCTTTCTGGCCGGGGTGCTCGACATCACCACCACCGAACTGGCCGATGAGCTGGTCGGTGGTGTCCTGTCCGCCGGACCGGATCGCCTCGAAGCGGCTGGCGAACATGGCATTCCCCAGGTCGTCTCCCTTGGCGCGCTCGATATGGTGAACTTCGGGCCGAAAAGCACCGTGCCCGAGAAGTTCCGTGACCGCAACCTCTATGTCCACAATCCCGCCGTGACCCTGATGCGCACCACCCCGGAAGAATCGGCCGCGCTGGGCCGGGAAATCGCGCGCAAGCTCTCCGCCGCCCGCGGACCGGTCGCGCTCTTCATTCCGCGCGGCGGTGTCTCGGTCATTTCGACGGAAGGGGGCGTCTTCTTCGATCCGGCTGCCGATGCCGCCCTGATCGACGCACTGCTGGCGAACCTGGGTGACAATGTCGAAGTGCATGACCTTGAGTACGACATCAACGACGACCGGTTTTCGGCGGCCATGGCCAATCGCCTGGCCGACATGATCATCAGCCAGCAGGAAGGACAACCTCATGACGATGGCAGCGGTCGATAACAGCCGCGCGGCAATCCTGGAGCGCCTCCGCGCCCAGATCGCCGCGGGCAAACCCATCATCGGGGCCGGCGCGGGAACCGGGCTTTCCGCCAAATGCGTGGAGGCCGGTGGCGTCGACCTGATCGTGATCTATAACTCCGGACGCTTCCGCATGGCCGGACGTGGATCACTTGCCGGCATGCTTCCTTACGGAGATGCCAACGCCATCGTCGTCGAAATGGCCAGTGAGGTCCTGCCTGTCGTCAGGCACACTCCCGTCCTCGCTGGCGTCTGCGGCACTGATCCCTTCCGCCTGATGCCGGTCTTCCTCCGCCAGATCAAGGAGATGGGCTTCTCCGGCGTTCAGAACTTCCCCACGGTCGGACTCTTCGATGGCACCATCCGCCAGAACCTCGAAGAAACCGGCATGGGCTACGGTCTCGAAGTCGACATGATTCGTCTCGCCCGCGAGATGGACCTCCTGACGTCACCCTACTGCTTCAATCCCGACGAAGCACGCGCGATGGCCGTGGCCGGGGCCGACATTCTCGTTCCCCATCTCGGTCTCACCACCAAGGGATCAATCGGCGCCACCACTGCTGTCTCCCTCGAAGATGCTCCAGCGCTGGTCCAGGCAATGCACGATGCCGCCAAAGAGGTCAATCCGGACATCATCGTCCTCTGTCATGGTGGCCCCATCGCTGAACCGGACGACGCTCAGTATGTCCTCGCGCACACCACCGGCATCGACGGCTTCTATGGCGCCTCCAGCATGGAGCGGCTTCCGACCGAAATCGCCATCACCGAAAACATGAAGCGGTTCAAGGACATCTCGCTCACCGCCTAGTCCCCCGCCGTTGACGGCCCTCCGGCATCATCACGGCAGGCAAAAATGGCAGAGGCAGTCCCATCAATCGGGACTGCCTCTGCCATGTGGCGGACGTTCCAGGCGTGAACGCCGGTTACCGCACGGTCTTCAGCATGATCGTTGGCTTGCGCGGCTTCGCCACGGCCTGCACCGCCAGCTGTGTGGCCACCCGCTCGGCCAGGTGGCCAAATGCCTTGCCCGTCAGCGAGTCGGGCGCAATCGCCACAATCGGCGTGCCTTCGTCGCCACCCGCGCGAATGCCCGGCTCGATCGGGATCTGGCCCAGCAGTTCCACGCCATTTTCATCGGCCGTGCGCTGCCCTCCGCCTTCACCGAAGATCGGGTGGGTTGAGCCACAATCCGGGCAGACGAAGCCGCTCATGTTCTCGACGATGCCCAGGATCGGGGTCTTCACTTCCTGGAACATCTTCAGACCCTTCACCGCGTCGGCCAGCGCCACGGCCTGCGGCGTGGTGACGATCACCGCGCCAGAAATGGGGATCTTCTGGACCAATGTCAACTGCACGTCACCGGTGCCCGGTGGCAGGTCGAGAATCAGGTAATCGAGGTCGCCCCAGTTCACGTCGTTGAGGAACTGGTTGATCAACTGGGCCACCAGCGGACCGCGCCAGATCAGTGCCTTTTCCGGATCGAGAATGAACCCGATGCTCATCACATGCACGCCGTGCGCTTCCAGCGGCACGATCTTGTTGTTGGCCATCATCGGCTTCTCGTGCACACCCATCATCAGCGGCACGCTCGGTCCGTAGACGTCGGCGTCGAGCAGGCCCACCTTGGCCCCGGCCTGCGCCAGCGCAACCGCCAGGTTGGCAGCCACCGTCGACTTGCCAACCCCGCCCTTGCCCGAGGCAACGGCGATCGTGTTCTTCACGCCCGGGATCGGCTGAGCGTCGGACCGGCCACCGGCGCTGGCCCGGACCTTGGTGCGCCATTCGATGGCAACCTGGCCCACACCGCCAATGGTGCCCAGGGCGGCGCGAACATCGCGATCGATCTTCTCGCGATTCGACCGTATCGGGCTCAGCAGATCGATCGTCATCGTCACGTCACGACCATGGATCGCAAGGTCGCTGACAAGCTTGAGATCGACCAGGGAGCGCCCGGTCGCGGGTTCGGATACGTTGCGCAGGGCATTGAGCACCTGCTCCTCGGTGAGCATGGCGACGCCGTTATCTGTCATGAAACCGTGCCTGAACCTTTCCAGGGGAGCGGGGGAGGGAGAACCGGCCTGTCGGCACCGGCTCGAGATGTTCTGTCTATTGTACCGGTCAGTCGCCGGGTATCGCCCGGCAGGTTGGGTGGGAGAGTCCACGGGCAGGCGGGAGCGAGCTTGCCCGCGCTCCTGGCCACCCGGCTCCGCGTGCGAGCCCGGACACCGATCGTCCGCCTCGGTCTGCTACGCTCGCGAGAATCGATGCCACCAGCCAGCCAGGAGCACGGATGACACTTTCTGCCCGCGCCTTGAATCGCACCACCCTCCAGCGACAGATGCTGCTCCAGCGCGAATCGCTCCCGGTTCCCGCGGCGGTCCAGCGCCTGGTTGCGCTGCAGGCGCAGCACGCCGCCTCACCCTACGTCGCGTTGTGGAACCGGCTGGAGAACTTTGATCCGGCGGCGGTCGACGCGGCATTCATGGCACAGGATCTGGTCAAGGCAACCCTCATGCGATTCACGTTGCACGCCGTCCATGGCGAGGACTATCCCGTTTTTCGGGAGGCAATGGAGTCGAGGATTCGGCATGGCTGGATCGGGGAGGAACGCTTCCAGCAACTCGGCCTCGCAACCGATGACCCCGCCAATCGCCTGGTCTCCGACCTGCTGGAGTTCACGTCCGAGGCGCGTAGCGGCGTGGAACTCGATGCGTGGCTCGCCACCCGGATCGCAGCCGACTCCGACCCCCAGGCGGTGAACCTGGTCCGTGTTTACGCACCCCTGCTGCATGCGCCATTGGGCCGCACCTGGATGTTCGGACCACGGGCCAGCATGCAAACACCAGCATCCTTGCCCCGCATGGGCGATCCGGACGCCGAATTCCAGTCAACCGCCGCCCTGATCCGCCGCTACCTCGCGGGGTTTGGCCCCTCCACCGTGGCGGATATGTCCACCTTCACCATCCTGACGCGCGGTCGCCTCAAGGAGGTGCTGGCCTCGATGGATGATCTGGTCACGCTCGCCGGTCCTGGCCGCGCTCCCTATTACGATCTGCCCGGCGTTCCCATTGCCGATGAGGATCTCCCGGCCCCACCCCGCCTCATGGCAATGTGGGACAGCGTCCTCCTGGCGAACCACGACCGTAGCCGCATCCTTCCACCGGACTACCGCAAGCTGGTGATCCGGACCAATGGCGACGTGCTGCCGACCGTGCTGGTCGATGGCTACGTGGCTGGCCTCTGGCGGACGGTGGATGCAGGCGTTGAGGTGATGGCCTTCCACGAGTGGCCAGCTGAGATGTGGGATGCCCTGGCCGGTGAGGCGCAGTCGCTCCTGGCGATGCTGGCCGATCGTGAGCCCGGCGTCTACCGCCGTTACGATCACTGGTGGAAGCACCTCCCGGACCTGGAAACCCGCACGCTTGGCGCGGAGTGATCGCTGCCCGCTTCTGACCCTGAAAAACGCGACACGCCGGCGAGGAGTTTTCGCTCTCCTGCCGGCGTGTCGCTCTTTCGAATTGCCGAACTATGCCTCGCGCACGTTTTCCGGACGCAGGTCACCGGTTGCGGCGGTGGATTCGGCATTCGGATCGCCGAAGAAGAAGATCGTCATCTCGTTCCGCAGCAGGGCCCGGGTCTCGGGATCGGCCGGATTGAGACCATAGTGATTGATGATCGTGGTCATGTGCGGCAGCCAGAGGGCATATGCCTCCGCCGACACGTTCTCGTAAATTCGCTCGCCCAGCGGACCGCTGAACGGCTGCTTCTCCAACCCGGGCAATTCCCGGCCCAACTTCACGCACTGCACCATTCGTGCCATCGGTCATCCATCCTTAACAAGGGAGTAGGGATCGAAACAGGTCCGGATGATCGGACCCTCGGCCTCGGGAGGTGAGGCACCATCGTGCAGGGAGTGTACCGCACCAGTTCGTCGCCACCCTCCCCGATTGTCCGTCCCCACCAGCGTTTCCGCCTCCGCCGGTGCGGTACCGCCTTGTCCTGTAAATCCTGCCTCCATTCCTGCTTTCCATTCGGAAAGATGTTTCGGTCGGCGTTCTTTCACGTTTGACATCGGCTTGAACGCTGCGATACCTTGGCTGTACACGACGATGTACGGACATTTGGCGGTGGATGGACTCGCCGCGAATTCCTTTCGTCGCTCACCCGCAGGAGCACGTCGTGGCTGGCACTGCTCCCGATGGTGTGTGGTTTCTTCATGGGTTCCTGGCTGAACCCCGAACCACATCACCACCGTTCATGATTCCCCGCACCGCACTATGCATCACAAGAAGTCATGGCAGGGGTGGGGAACCCCCGGAGGGAAGGGGAATGCAATTCATGCGAAGCCCAATCAGGGTCAATTCGGCGTTCACGACCGACCTGCTGGCGTTCGGCCAGCGGGTATTCATGTGTGCCATGGTCATCGCGCTTGCCATCGGCACCGTCACCTGGCAGCCGTCTTCGGCGCAGGCCACCACGTGGACGACGGCCGACAACGTCAATCTCCGCGCTGCCCCGGACGCTACCGCCGAGGTGCTGGCGGTGATCCCCGTTGGCACGACCGTCGAGGTCACCGGCGCCCCTGAGAATGGATTCCAGCCAGTCTCATGGAATGGACTGGCTGGCTACGTGCTTGCCGACTATCTGGTTCCCGGCGAAGTCGTCGTCGCGACCGACGATGCGGACGACCTCGCCGCTGACCCCACCGCCACCGCCGACTGGTCCGGACCAACCGGCACCTGGTACGTCACTGGTGGCAGCCTCAACTTCCGGAGTGGCCCCGGCACCAGCTATGACGTGATCGCGAAGCTGGAAGACGGCACGCCCGTCGAATTGACCGGGGAGATTTCGGGCGAGTTCTCCGCCGCCGTCTGGAACGAAACGCCTGGCTGGTTGGCCACGATCTACATCACCGCCACGGCGCCCGTTGCGACCGAGGAACCAACTACCGCCGAAGAGCCGGCAACCACGCCGGAACCAGTGACGACCGAGCCGGCACTCGCCACCGAAGACGTCACTCCTGCCCCGACCCTTCCTGCCGAAAATCCCGCCACCGAACAGCCAGCCACTGCTGTACCATCGGCAGTCGGTGGTGAGGGTGACGAAACCGCCGTGCAGAGCTTTAGCCTGCAAACGACCGCGGTTGGCACGGCCACCGTGGTAACAGGCGGCCTCACCCTGAACATCCGCAGTGGCCCCGGCACCTCCTATGGCATTGTCGGCCGAATTCCGAATGGCGCGACCGTCGAAGTCGTCGGCGCTGCGGCCAGCGGCTTCCTGCCAGTCCGCTACAACGGCACCTCTGGCTACGCGTCGTCCGACTATCTCCGCGTCAACGGCTCCAGCACCCCAACTCCAACTCCCTCCCCGACCCCCGGTACCACCCCGGTTGGGTCAGCGGTCGTCATCACCCAGGGACTGGGCCTGAACATCCGCAACGCTCCCAGCAGCGGTGGGGCCATCATTGGCAGCGTTCCGAGTGGCGCTACCGTCCAGGTCACGGGAGCCGCCCAGGCTGGGTTCCTGCCAATCCGCTACAACGGCATCAGCGGCTGGGCCTCCTCCAGTTGGCTCCGTGTCGGCGCCTCTCCCACCCCAACCGCTACTCCCAAACCGCCCACGCCAACGCCAGTCGCGCCTACCGCGACCCCGGTGACACCAACGGCCACCACCGCGCCGGGTGGTTCGCCCATCGGCACCGCCCGCGTCATTACGGACGGCCTCAACCTCAACCTCCGCAATGGCCCCAGCACCGGCGCCGCCGTCATCGGCAGCATTCCGCCAGGCGCCAATGTGGATGTGATGGGGGCGGCGCAGGCCGGATTCCTCCCGGTTCGCTACAACGGAATCAGTGGTTGGGCGTCCTCCAGCTGGCTGCGCGTCGGCGCGAATCCCACGCCGACCGCCACCTCCACTCCAGTAACGCCCACCGCGACTCCTGTCACGCCGACCGCCACGCCGGTCACCCCGACCGCGACGCCCAAAACGCCCACCGCGACCCCCGTGACACCCACTGCGACGCCGGTCACTCCAACCGCCACCGCGACGGCCACGACCACGCCAGGTGGATCGACCGGCACGGCCACGGTCAGCGCCGGTGGCTCGCGGCTCAACATGCGCAGTGGTCCAGGCACGCAATATGGCGTCGTTACCTCGATCCCGGACGGTGCGGTCGTTGAAGTGACCGGCGCTGCCCAGAACGGGTTCCTGCCGATCCGCTATCAGGGCACGTCGGGCTGGTCCTCGGCCGAATTCCTGG
>JAEZJB010000271.1 GCA_023415845.1 Chloroflexota bacterium
TGGGGTGAGGTCCTCCAGTTGCCGGGATCGTCATGATGCACGGCCATGATGCCAGCAAACGCCCCCGCTGGCGACTGTGTGGGTCGCGCCAGCGTTGCCGGAAGCACCTCTGGCAGGTGCCTCAGCCGGTGGTGGGCACCGACGTCAGGTCGTCCTCCACCAGGTCGACAAGGCGATACCAGGCAATCCGGGCGATTTCCTGGAGTGCGGCTCGTTGCTCCGTCTCGGGATTGTTCGGCAGCCGCGCCGCGAACCCGGCAAGGATGCTGGCCTTCCGGTTCTCCCGGGCACAGATCACGAAAGGAAAGCCGAACCTGGCCTTGTAGGCTGCGTTGAGGTCATTAAAGGCCGCGATATCGGTGGGGGTGAGGTCGTCGGGGCCTAGTCCCGCCGCCCGTTGTTCGGCGGTGGATTCCCGGGTCAGGGTGCCTGCTCGGGCTGCACGCCCCACCAGGTCGGGATGCGCCTTGATCAGGTCGAGTTGGCGATTCGCTGGCACACCGTCGACAGTCTCCACCAGCGCCCGGTGGAGACTGTCGAGCGAAGCGAACGGCGCCTGGGACCACGTTTGCGCCACGATCCAGGGCGAGTTCTCGAAGACGCCGCCGAGCAGGGCGACGGCGTCTTCGGCCGGCATCGTGTTGAGGGCAGAGAGGGGGACGCGCTCCATCAGTCGAGCAGCGCGTAGGCGGGCAGGGTCAGGAAGGGAATGAAGCTGTCGTTGTGCACCAGCAGGTCGAGTACCTCGGCTGACTCACCATACCGGCTCTCGCTGGCTCCGCCGAGCTTTTCCAGTTCCTCCGCGCGGAGACGGTCGTAATAGGCAATGGTGATTGGTTCACCCTCTACCGTGGACTGCCCATGCCGAATCCACTGCCAGACCTGCGCCCGGGAGATTTCCGCTGTGGCGGCGTCTTCCATCAGGTTGTAGATCGCGGCGGCCCCGACTCCGTTCAGCCACGAGTTGATGTACTGCAGTGCGACGTTGATGTTCATGCGCAGGCCGTTTTCGGTGATCTGGCCACCTTCGACCGTGAAGTCGAGCAGGTCTTTCGCGGTCACGCCGGGGTGCGTGTCGGCATTGACGTGCTTCTGGTTGGGTTCGTCACCGAGCTTCGCGCTGAACTCCTCGATTGCCACCGGCACCAGCCCCGGGTGCGCCACCCAAGTGCCGTCGAAGCCAAGCGAGGCTTCCCGGTGCTTGTCTTCGTGCACCTTGGCGAACGCCACCCGGTTCGCTTCCTCATCGCGCCGTGAGGGGATGAACGCGGCCATACCGCCAATCGCGTGCGCGCCACGCTTGTGGCAGGTGTGGACCAGCAGCCGGGCGTAGGCACGCATGAAGGGAACGGCCATCGTGACCTGCGCGCGGTCGGGAAGGATCTTGGTCGGGTCGTTCTGGTAGGTCTTGATCGCGCTGAAGATGTAATCCCAGCGACCGGCATTGAGCCCGGCAGCATGATCCCGCAATTCGTAGAGGATCTCTTCCATTTCGAAGGCAGCCGGGAACGTTTCGATCAGCACCGTGGCCCGCACCGATCCGTACGGAATGCCCAGCTTTTCCTGCGCGCGGGTGAAGACATCGTTCCACAGCCGCGCCTCCAGATGGCTTTCCATCTTCGGCAGGTAGAAATACGGTCCCGATCCGCGGCTCAGCAGTTCCTGAGCGTTGTTGAAGAAGTAGAGCCCGAAGTCGACCAGCGACCCCGAAGCCTCTTCGCCATCGACCAGGATGTGCCGCTCGTTGAGGTGCCAGCCACGTGGCCGAACCACCAGCGTCGCCGTTTCTTCATTCAGCTGGTAGGTTCGCCCATCCGGGTTCTGGAACGTGATCTCGCGTCGCACGGCATCGGCAAGGTTGCGCTGGCCGTCGGTGACATTCAGCCACGTCGGCGACGATGCGTCCTCCAGGTCGGCCATGAATACCTTCGCGCCCGAGTTGAGCGCATTGATGACCATCTTGCGGTCGCAGGGGCCGGTGATTTCCGTTCGCCGGTCGTTGAGGTCGGCGGGTGCAGGGGCCACCTGCCAGTCGCCCTCCCGCACCTCGGCGGTTTCGGCCAGGAATCCCAACTGGGCACCGTCGTTGATTTGCTGCTGCCGCACGCCGCGCGCTGCCAGCAACTCAAGGCGCCGGGGATTGAATTCACGATGGAGGTCGGCCACGAACTCCAGGGCTTCCGGAGAAATCCAGGCAGCGGCTTCTGGCTGGACCGGAGCGGTGAGCTGAACGTCTGACATGGTTGGGGAACTCCCTCTGCAGGTGGGTGACGCGAGGCGTCAGGGCGGGCGCAACATGTGCCGGGATCATAGCACCGCTGCCTCATCGTGCCACGCGAAGCGAACACAGGAACGGGGACCGGCGTCAGCGCCGGTCCCCGTTCCTGTCTCGGTGCAATGGCCTTGCCTAGAGGTAATCCTCCGGGTTTACCGCCGTGCCATCGATCCGCACCATGAAGTGCACGTGTGGTCCGGTCGAGATGCCCGTAGACCCAACCGGCCCAATCGTCTCGCCTCGCGCGACCTGTTGTCCGACCGCCACGTATGGCTGCGACGCCATGTGGCCGTACAGCGTGTGGTACCCGTCACCGTGGTCGATCTCGACGTAGTAGCCGAGTCCGCAATTACACCAGCCGGCGGCGACCACCGTGCCTCCGGCGGCCGCCAGGATCGGCGTGCCCGATGGCGCGGCAAGGTCAAGCCCGTTGTGGACCGCACATCCCCACTCGGCGTTGTAGGAATAGAAACCGAGGCTGCTGCAGCCAAAGCCCTGGGTTCGGGTATAGGTGGCCAGCGGGTAGCTGAATCGGGAGGTCGGCTCCTCTGTGGCCGGCGCAGTCGTCGGTGCCGGAGTCGTCGCTGGCGTCGTTGCCGCCTGGGTCGGGGCAGGTGTCTGCGTCGCCGCGACGGTTGCTTCCTCTTCCTCGCTCAGTGGCGGCTCGGTCGGGGTCGGCTGGCTGCTGCCCGGCGCTTCGACCGAGGAGATCAGCAGGGACTCGCTGACGAAGCCGGTGATATCGGCATTCGTCACTTCGTACCACACCGACGAACTCGCCGCGTTCACCACCGGCCCACCGCTGATCTCGACCACGTCACCATCGTCGAGTGATCCCACAACAGCGGCATCGGGTGAACCGGCGTCACGCACGTTGACCGATCCGCCCTCACCGGTGAAGACCTGGGCAAAATCCCCAACTTCGAAGTTTCCCGTCGCCTCGGTCGCTGGAGAGGTCGGTTCCGTGGTCGCCGCTGGCGTGGTCGGGGTTTCGGCAGTTGCCGTCGGAACGGCGGTGGCAACGTCATCACCGGGCTGGGTGGTGGTCGCGCCATTGCTGTCAGTCAGGAAGTAGCCGGAGATCCAGCCGGCCTCCCCATTGACCACCACGGGCCACCACCGCGTGCCCGCTGCATCGGTGACGGTGTCCACCATGTCGATCCGGAGGCTTATGACCTGGCCGTCTGCCGCTTTCGTCAATATCTCGCTCGTCGCGGTTGGTTCGGACCGCACGTTGACGTTCTGGCCATTGGCGAACACCTTCGCCGTGGCGTGCTCGTCAATCGTGCCCGTGTAGTCAAATGCGACCAGGCTGTTGGAAACGATGTCGCCTTCGGCGGTGGTGGCCTGCGTCAGGTACTCACCCGAAACCCAGCCATCCTGTCCTTCGTAGCTCACCGGCCACCAGCGCGTCCCGGTGCCGTCGACAACGGTATCCACCATGTCCACCCGCAGGTCGACCACGGTGCCGGCGGCGATTTTCGTCAGGGATTTGGATGAATCGTCGGGTTCGGCGCGGAGGTTGACATTCTGGCCGTCCGTGGCGACCACGGCGGTCAGCCCGGTCAATTGCTCCACGGTTTCGACCGAGATCGAGAGTCCACCCACGCCGGATGGAGCTTCCGTTGCCGTCGGAGTTGGTGTCACAGCGTCGGCAAGTGTTGCCTGGGCCGTCGGGAATGCCAGGCCAGTGGCGATGATCCCCGCAAGTGCGTAAGTCTGGATGCGCCCCCGCAGGGACATCCTTCGTGAAGCGGTCGTCACCGCGCCTTCCCTCCCCGCCGACCACCGTCGACTGTTGTTGACCGATGTGGACCGTGCGCTTTGCCGCAAATGCATATCTGGAGAAACTCCCGCTCGCCGGTTCCACGCTGAGACCTTCACGCCTGCCCCCACATTCGTGTGGCGACAGGTTCCATCCGGAAGGTCCGGGCTGGACGCTGGGGTATCGCCAGATACCCCGCCAATCGTGTTCGTTGAAGCAGGCTCACCGGGCCATGTCCCTGAAGGTGGCCTGCGCATCGCATGTGGAGACTCCACAGCCGACGCTGATTATCCTCGCCCGACGCGGAATTCGCAAAGTGTGTACGTACACTGTGGGTTCTTTCCTCGCCTGAAATGCGGTTCGCGCCCTGTCAGACATGAACGTACAGTAGCATCATCATGGTCTGTCGGCAATCTGTACGTACGCGGTCCCTCCCGCGTCGTGGGGCGGCGATGCGGGAAACGTTTTCTTTGGGCGACCGGGACGGATGCGTTCCGTGACATCTTATGGAAGGCGAAGCGTGATGGTATACTTTCACGCCGTCGGTATGCATATCGATGCGCTTGTTGCTGTGCCCGGTTTCCGTGCATGCCGGGCGGCTGAACACTCTGGTCCAAACCGTCCGCTTGAGGATGGGCAGCTCTCCGACGAGCCTGGCTCGTCAGCACACAAGGTCGTGGTGGTCCACGGCGCACTGTTTTCTGGAAGGACGTACAAAGCGTGAAACTGACTGTGGAGCGGAAGCCAGCCAGCCTCGTCGTGCTGGACATTACCGCCGATGACGATGAATTCTCCGAGGCGATGGCACGAGCTTTCCGCAAAGTCTCGCGCGATATCCAGGTGCCAGGGTTCCGCAAGGGCAAGGCCCCGCGCCATATCATCGAAGGTCTCTACGGCCGCAATGTCTTCCTGCAGGAAGCTGCCGATGAGGTGATGGACAAGCTTTACCGCCAGGCCCTCCAGCAGGAAGACCTGACCCCGGTCGGCGAGCCCTCGGTCGAGATCAATGCCCTCGAGCCGGTCAATTTCGTCGTTACGGTGCCGGTCTACCCTGAAGTCGAACTCAACGACTATGCCAGCATCCGCGTCGACCCGGTCGATGCCACGGTCTCCGACGACGATATCGAAGAGGTCCTCGTTCGCCTGCAGAAGTCGCAGGGCGAATGGGTGGAACTCGCCGAAGCCCGCAAGCCGGGTGAAGGTGACCAGGTCACCGTTGACTACGAAGTCGAACTCGATGGCGAGCCGTTCCAGGAGCCAATCGAAGACGCCGTCTTCGTTCTGGGCGAGACCAACCTGCTGGCGCCTCTCCGCGAGAAACTCGAGTCGATGGACGCTGGTGACACCGAGACGTTCGAGCTCTCCTTCGCTGAAGACGATGAGACTGCCGACCCCTCCATTCGCGGCAAGTCGCTTTCCTACAAGGTGACCCTCAAGGGCATTAAGGAGCGGCAGCTGCCTGCTCTCGACGATGAGTTCGCGAAGAAGGTCAACGACTCCGAGTCACTGGCCGCGCTGCGCGACCAGATTCGTGACGACATCCATGCCTCTCGCACCACCGAGGGACGCACCGAGATCGTCAACAAGGTCGTCGACGAAATGGCCAGCCAGGCTGCAATCGACGCCCCCGACGTGATGGTCGATGAGGAAGTCGAGCACCAGCTCAACCACCTCAAGGAAGACCTCCAGCGCAGCGGTACCCCGTGGGAAGGCTACCTTCGCATCCAGGGCAAGACCGAGGATGACGTGAAGGCCGACCTGCGTCCGGAAGCCGCTCGCCGGCTCCGCAACTCGCTCTTCCTCCAGGCGGTCGCCCGCCAGGAAGAGGTCGTGGTGTCTGACGAGGACATCGACGCCGAGATTGCGAACCTCACTGGTGCCTTCGCTCCTCGCGATGACTCGGAAGAGGCCCGCAAGATGGCCGAGAGCATGGCGCAGTTCTACAAGAGCGATTACTACCGAAACATGCTCCGCAACCAGGTCTTCGAGCGGAAGCTGACTGACCGGTTGATCGAGATCGCCACCGAAGGCACGGGCGCGGTGCTCAACGGCTACGTCGCCCCGATCGTCGATGTTACCGAGGTGGCTTCTGCTGCCGCCGGCGACGATGAGCCACTCGCCATCGAGGCGGTCGAAGCCGAAGGCGCGACCGACGAGCCAATTGGTGATGTCGTTGTCGAGGCCGCAACCGCCCACATCGAGTCTGGCGACCTGCCGACTACCGAAGACGCCGAGTCCGGCTTTGCCAACGCGATCAAGGGTGACGGCACCAATGACGTGCCAGACGGGTACCCGGTCAAGGGCAACGCGAGTTCGAAGATCTACCACACGCCGGAGAGCAGCTTCTACGGCCGCACCATCGCCGAGTGGTACTTCAAGACCGCTGAAGACGCCGAGGCTGCCGGTTTCCGCGCTCCCGCCTCCCAGCACGGTGCTGACCTGGCCAGCGGCGCTTCGGCAGCCGCCAAAGCAGCGGCCGAGAAGGCCGACGCCGAATAGGGCACCGGCCACACCATCTATATGCACAGAAAGCGGGGCCGGTCGACGCAGACCGGCCCCGCTGCTGTATCCCTCGGGCGATGTCCCGCCTGCGAGCACCCTGCTGATGACTCCTCTCGAACAGTTCCGCCAATTACAGACAGCCGAGGGACGGGCGCTGCTCGAAGCGATTGCCGTGGAGGCGCCAACGCCTGCGACCACAATTGCGGTCGCCACCAGGTTACGGGCCCGCTGGGCGCCTGACCTCGTGAGTGCGGCACTGACCCAGTACGAACTTCGCCAGCGCGCCGAAGGACGGTTCCCGCATCCCGAGCGCCTCTGGTTCACGCGGGCCGGGCTCGAGCAGGCATCGAATATGGCCATCGCCCGCTATCGTGCCGCCCGCTATCGAAACCTTTCCGCAGTGTGGGACCTCTGCAGCGGCATCGGTGGTGATCTCCTCGGCTTGGCGGCAGAACCGACAATTGAAGAGATCCATGCCGTCGACCGGGACCCTCTGCATCTCGCCATGGCGCAGGCCAATGCCGAGGAGCTGGCACTGGCTGATCGAATGACTTTCATCGAGGCCGACGTGCAGGACATCGCGCTGCCTCCTGGCGTTGGCGTGTTTATTGATCCGGCTCGCCGCACTACCGCCGGCCGACTCGCGACCGGCGACAGCGAACCTCCGCTGGACTGGTGCTTTGGTCTGGCAGCCTCCGAGCGCCGCGTCGGGATCAAGGCGGCCCCGGGAATCGACCACGCCGTGCTGCCGGCTGGCTGGGAATTCGAGGCGATTGCGCTCGATACCGACCTCAAGGAGGCCGCCCTCTGGTCACCGTCGCTGGCCCGGGCGTCGCGCACGGCCACCGTCATCACGGCCAGCGGTCCCGCCTCGCTGGAACCAGTGCCGGGCGATCCCATTCCGCACCGAACTCCCCTGGCCGGTGACGTCCTGCTCGATCCCAACCCTGCCGTCACTCGTGCCGGGCTGGTGGAAGATCTTGCCCGCACCTTGCCCGGGACCATTGCGATGATCGACCCCCGCATTGCCTTCCTGCTTGCCGATACCGAAGTGCGGACGCCGTTCGCCCGTGCCTTGCGCGTGATCGATTCCTTCCCCTGGCACGAGAAGAAGCTCAAGCGCCGCCTGCGCGAACTTGAAGCGGGGCCGGTGGATATTCGCCGGCGTGGACTGCCGGGCGATGTCGATGCCATTTCGCGCCGGTTGCGTGGCCCGGGCACGCGCCCCGTCACCATCGCCATGACCCGCGTCGACAACCAGCCGTGGGCGATCATCTGCGAGGCACTTCCGGGGTAGTCATGGGAACTGCCCTCAACGTACCGGCGATTTCGGGTGCTACCATTCGATCTATCGTCCATCGTGCCCGATTGTCTAGGTGAGTGGTCCGGTGGGCGCGATTATCATTGCACCGTGAAATGGAACGGACCGGAAACC
Source organism: Chloroflexota bacterium (assembly GCA_023415845.1). Lineage (GTDB taxonomy): Bacteria > Chloroflexota > Chloroflexia > Thermomicrobiales > UBA6265 > JACCYX01. The sequence goes on from JAEZJB010000271.1 coordinate 7,978, forward strand.
TTCCCCATTCCCTTCACACCTGGTCACTCGCGAGTGGCTGGCAGGTTTCCGCGACCAGGTTGGTATGACGATCGTCGTGCGGCCCGGCATGCAAGAGGCAATTCACATGGAAATTCCGAAGATCGAAAATCTGGTCCCGATGGTGGTGGAAAGTACGAACCGCGGTGAGCGCGCGTTCGACATCTATTCCCGGTTGCTGAAGGACCGCATCATTTTCCTCGGCACCCCCATCGACTCGCAGGTTGCCAACCTGCTGGTGGCCCAGCTGCTCTTCCTCGACCACGACGACCCCGATGCCGACATCTCGATCTACATCAACTCGCCGGGTGGTGAGGTCTACGCTGGCCTGGCCATGTACGACACCATTCGCATGATTCGACCCGATGTGAAGACCTACTGCGTCGGCATGGCCGCCAGCATGGCTGCCGTCCTCCTGGCGTCGGGCACTCCGGGCAAGCGGTACGCGCTCCCGAACTCCCGCATCATGATCCACCAGGGATCGGCCGGGTTCCGCGGTAATGTGCCGGATATTGAAATCGCGGCCCGCGAAACCCTCACCCTCACCACCAAGCTCACCCAGATCCTTGCAGATCACACCGGCCAGACCTTCGACAAGGTCAAGGCGGACACCCAGCGCGACTACTACATGACTGGCGAAGAGGCCAAGGAATATGGTCTCGTTGATGAGGTGCTGACACCAGCAGCGGTCAGGCGCGAGCCGGCGCTGATCGAGAGCTAGTCGCGGTCGCGTCGTTCGAAATCCGGTCCCTCATTACCAGCATTGCTGCCGGGCCGGAGGAGTGGGAACCAGGGTGGTTCCGGTGATTGAAGAGGTGGTGTGTGCATTATCGGTGCTCGTTCTGCAACAAGGGTCAGGAAGAGGTTCGACGGCTGATTGCCGGGCCGAACCAGGTTTACATCTGTGACGAATGCGTCCAGTTGTGCCGGGAGATCATCGAGGAGGAGGAGCCTGCTGCTCCTCGCACCGAAATCGGAATTTCCCGCATTCCGACCCCGAAGGAACTCTACGAGCAACTCAACCAGTACGTGATTGGGCAGGACAACGCCAAGAAGATCCTCTCGGTCGCGGTCTACAACCACTACAAGCGCATCCAGGCCGGTCTCAATTCCGATGAAGATGTGGAACTCCAGAAGAGCAACATCCTGCTCGTCGGCCCCACCGGCTGCGGCAAGACGCTTCTGGCCCAGACGCTGGCCCGATTGCTGGACGTGCCGTTCTCCATCGCCGATGCCACGGCCCTGACCGAAGCTGGCTACGTTGGTGAGGATGTCGAAAACATCCTGCTCCGCCTCATCCAGTCGGCGGGCGATGTTGCGCGTGCCCAGCACGGCATCATCTACATCGACGAGATCGACAAGATCGCGCGCAAGTCCGACAACCCCAGCATCACCCGCGACGTTTCCGGTGAAGGCGTCCAGCAGGCGCTCCTCAAGATCATCGAGGGCACCGTTGCCAACGTGCCGCCGCAGAGCGGCCGCAAGCACCCGCACCAGGAATACATCCAGATCGATACTCGCAACATCCTCTTCATCTGCGGTGGCGCCTTCGAAGGGCTGGAAGAGATCGTCGCCAGGCGAGTGGGCAAGCAGAGCGCGATGGGCTTCGGCGCCGAAGCCAGCGAGAAGGTGGAAAACCCGCTCCGGCAGCTCTCTCACGACGACCTGCTGAAGTACGGTCTTATTCCTGAATTCGTCGGTCGCCTGCCAATTTCGGTTGCGCTCGATCACCTCACCCAGGATGACCTGATGCGAATCCTGACCGAGCCGAAGAACGCGGTGGTCAAGCAGTACCAGAAGTTCTTCAACATCGACGACGTCGACCTGGTCTTCACCGATGACGCTCTTGAGGCGACGGCCCGCAACGCCGAGGAGCGCAAGACCGGCGCCCGCGGCCTGCGCACCACCATTGAGCAGGTGCTGCTTGAAGTGATGTACGAGATCCCGTCGCTCGAGAACGTGCGCAAGTGCGTGGTCGATGCCAACGTCATCAACAACCGGTCACGGCCGTTGCTGCTGACGGTCAACGACAACCCGATCGAGTACGCGAAAACCGCTTGATCCGTCGATTGCTTCCAAAGGCCGGGACCATAGGGTCCCGGCCTTTGTCGTGTCCGGCGAAGTTCGCCAACCACCTCTGGGATGGCTGATCAGGAGTCGGCTGAGTCAGGCGTTCCGCCACCCGGCTTCCTCGCCAGGGCTGCCACCGCCACGAACTCGCTCGCCACCGCCACCCGCTCGGGATCGTCGTTGGCTGCGTCAATCCCTTCCAGCAGGCTCATCACCCTGCCGATCAGCATTCCCGGCTTGCCGCTCGCCGAAACCCGGTCGGCCTGCTTGCTGAGTCCCTTCGGCAGGATGCCGCTTTGCAACAGGGGCTTTCCGACCCCGTACATCAACAGGTGAGCGAACGGCAGCGTCCGGAAGGTCAGTCCACGCTGGTCCTCGACCTCCAGTCCGGCATCGCGCAGCAGCCGCGCCAGTTGGCCCGGTGTATAGAGCCGCCGATGCCCGTACCAGATGCCCGACCATGGACGCTCGCCCTTGAGCTGGAAGCCGCCGAGTCGCTTCAGGAGCCAGTTGGGGGGATCCCACGCAAACGGGAAATCGGCATCCGGTACCGTGAAGACCGCCGTGCCACCTGGCTTCAAGACTCGCGCGATCTCTCGAACTGCTGCCCGATCGTCCGGCAGGTGCTCCAGCACCTCACTACACACGACATGGTCGAACGAGTCGTCCGCGAACGGCAGCTGCTGGGCATCTCCCTGCACCACTGTCACCTGGGGGAATCGCGCCAGATCGCGCTGGACCTGGGCCACCCGCTCGGCAGCGAAATCGAGCCCGGTCAGGTCGGCCTCGGTCAACTCGGCCAGCATCCGTAGCGTAAATCCATACCCGCAGCCACAGTCCAGCACTCTGGCGCCCGGTTGGGGATCGAGCCACTCGAGGATCGTTTCACAGCGCCGGCGGAATGCCAGGTCACCTTCGACAGGCATTAGCGCTCGTACCCGCTCGCGCGCCACCTGCGTCGACGCGGGGATCGGCGGACTTCCCGGCGCGTCCCCCGAGGCCAGGGGGAAAACCCAGGGTCCCGGTCGGCTCAACTCGACATCCTCGCCGCGATAGAGCGCCAAATAGGCCTCGACCGTCACTGGCAGGCTGAACCGCGCTTCGATCTCGGCGGCCGGCTTGACGTAGTCGTCGCGATTGGCGATCACCTCGGCAATCGCGTCGGCCAGTGCCGCGACGTTCCCCGGCGGTGCGATCCGCCCCATGCCGGTCAGCAGGGCCGGCTCACGGACGCCAGGCAGGTCGCTCGCCACGACCGGGGTGCCGCAGAGCATCGCCTCCACCTGCACCAGGCCAAACGTTTCGGTCCAGTTGATGCTCGGCAGCACCAGTACGTCGATTCCGGCGTAGAAGTCTGCCAGGTCCTGGCCGGTCAGGATCCCCAGCTTGCGCGCAGCACCGTTCGACGC